>NZ_JOPI01000164.1:0-277 GCF_002153695.1 Acetobacter sp. DsW_059 | reverse complement strand
ACGAGCTGCCGCCTTAGAGCATAATCCTATTCCAATTGATCATTTTTTGATTTCTGATCTTTTACCCACCAACGGGCTGTTCCATTCCGTTGTGGTATCCAACCCGCTGCCTTCAAAGATGCCGTTAATAGCCGAAGGGAAACTGGTGTCATAGGCCAGGGTAGACCGAGAAACGCCTCGGCGATCCTCCTGCTGGAAAGGATCTGAACATTTGTTTCCTCCCATTTTTCGAATGCCTGTGGATCAAAATCAATCGTCTGGGATACTTCAACTCCCA
>NZ_JOPI01000021.1:0-3684 GCF_002153695.1 Acetobacter sp. DsW_059 | reverse complement strand
AGCGAAAATGTCAAAGTTTTTTGACTAATGTCGCCAGCTAGCCCCCCCCCAGAACCGAGCAACCACCCCCCCCGGTGGTGGTGGTTGATTTCGTCCCTTTGGTCCGAAAGCGCATTCGCTTGCATACCTGGAAGAACACCAGGAGAGGCGACAACGAAACCAACCCCTCCCTCCTCCTGAGCAATACCAACAGACACACAAAAAAGATGATGCTGAATAATATCGAGCGCAGAGCGGGAGATGCGTAGCACGCGAAGCGTATTATTCCTGATGGTTCTCCACTCTTCTTTTTTCTTAGCTCCATGCAATGGCCGATATCTTGCTTTGCAAGATGTTAGTCGGTCACTAATAACTTATATTGCAATTTTAAAAATATTGTGATAATATAGAAAAGTGGCTTTTAATAAAAGGAGAAAAAAATGGAGATTGGAAATCTAATTGTAGGGGATAAAAACATATCTATTATTGAAGAAGGTGGACAAGTTTACCTTTCTTTTGGGTCGGATGAAAAACATATTTGCTCAAAAGAGACTTATGAAAAAGAAAATATTTATGGGGCATTAAGCTATATTGCCAGCTTCTCGAATGAAGTTTCTTTTGATTTTTGAAGGAGAAAAAAATGGGAAAAAAGTCAGAAAAAATAAGATTGGAAAAATTGAAATCATTAAAAAAAGATGCTGAAAAAGAGCTAAAGTATATTAAAGATAATTCAACAGAAGACACTTTTAAAAAAATTAGTTCTTATTTTAAAAATCAAGATAATTCAGACGAAATTCAAAAACTTGTTTCTGAAGAACTTTTTGAAGACATAATATCTTATCTGTTTCTACTTAAAGAAATTGAGATTGCACACGATAAAGATTATTATGATTTTATGTTTCCAGATAAATAAATGGCTTACCAGTTCATACACTGCGAGACATACAGCAGGAAGAAGACAGAAAAAAAATTCTCAACCAAAGAGATAATTGCAGAGGCTAAAAGAGAAGATGGGGCTTGTCCTCATGTTCCTGAGCCTCATCCTCCTAATCTGGTTTATGGGATTGGACTGGATGACCTGGAGTCACTCCATGATTCCATGTGTGACAGTGCCAAAATGACCAATTCAAAAGGGCAAACCAGGAGCATCCGGAAAGACCAACAGACTCTTGGTACTGTTGTCCTCTCTTTCCCATCGATTGCAGAAAATCAGAACGAACAACAATATTCAAAAGATTATGAAGAATGGAAAAAGCTGTCAGTTGACTGGCTTAAACAAAAATATGGTTCAGAACTGAAAACAGTCATTGAACACACTGATGAGTCACATCCTCATTTGCACGCCTACCTCATCCCTGATGACCTCAAATCTGATAAATATAATATTGGAAGACGTGCCAAAACTGACTTCCTGAAATCTGATGAAGCTTTGAAACTTCCCAAAAAAGAAGCCAATAAGGTAGGTGACAGAAAATATAAGGAAGCCTGGAGAGAGTGGCAGGACTCATATTATGAAAAGGTTGCCATTCCCTGCGGACTATCTCGAATAGGACCAGGTAAGCGCAGACTCTCGCGTGATGCTTGGCAAAAAGAAAACCAACAAGCCCAATCATTAAAAAGGGCTATCTCTCAAAAAAATTCTTTTGTTTCCAAAACAAAAGAACAAGCTAAATCAGAAGCCGAGCAACTGATAGCTCAGGCAAAAGAACAAGCTGCTAAAATTTTGCAGGATGCTGACCAACAGCTTACCAAAATTAAAAATGAGATTTCACAAGAAGAAGAAAAGATTAAAGATATAAAAAGCACTTGGTTCGTTAAAAGGCTTATGCATAACATTCGAGAAGAAGGTTTAAAAGAAGGTATTAAAAAGTCATCTTCCCAGATTTCAAAATTAAAAAAATCTATTTCAAAACTAAAGAAAGAAAAAGAAACCATCCAAAAAGAAAAAGATTATTCCGAAGAACTTAGAAGAAAAGATATGTTGATATCTGATAATTCTGATAGAGAGAAACAAGAACTTAAAAATAAGGTTTCTTCTCTCATATCTGAAAATGATAAATTGGAAAAAGAGAAGGAAGACTATAAAAATAAGTATGCTGATTTGAGTAATTCTATAAGTATACAATCTTCTAAAAATGGTTATAAAAAGTAATATAGGAATCCACTTTTAAAAAAGAAATTTTTATTATTTTTTTATTTTTGATAACCATTTTTCCAGCCGTTCCGCCTGTAATACCTGATAGACACCGAAATGCACCTTTTTCAGGTGACATTTTTCCAGTGTTTTTTAACTGTCCTCAAGCATACCCCAGACATGTCAGAGACGGCTTTTTGTGTCAGTTTCCTGCCTTCTGGGAAGAGTCTGATTGCTTGCCTGATTTTGTGTTGGGTATCATCTGCCTTAATGTCAGAAGACCTAAGAGCGGCTAATTTCTGCTTCTTTTTCAATTCGATATCAGATGATTGAAGATTCATAACTCCCCTGTTTATGGTGTCTTCTTTCGTCTTTGGACGATATCGAGTTGTCATAAACTTATGGATGGATCTGCTAATCGATTTTGTATCTGATTGAGGTAAGGGCTTATCAAGCATATTATTTTCCTCCTGTGTCTTAATTAGAATATTTTCAAAATTGGTTTCGTTGTTGTCGTATGACCAAAACCGAACAACGTCGAAAAGGTAACAATTCCACCCAATAACAGAGGGTTCTCCTCTCTTTTTGGAGAATTGTCTTTTTGTCGGCTTGGCTGTGTAATCGATATAATCAGCCGAAAAATGGGCAACAATGTCGCGCAACTCGATTTCAGGGCATCCCTGAACAGTATGCCAGCAAAGCCCATTTTCTGCTTGCTGGAAGGCTTCCCAAATTATTCCAGTTGTTGGGACTGGTGTCCTTCTGGATAGGGTTCCTATGACATTGGCGGACCTTCCAAAGGGATTTTTTGTTAGAGATCCATGTGGAAGGGGTGAAGCTTTGAAAAAGTCAGAAACCATCTGATGGCACATATTGCCGAAAAAATTCTGTTTCTGACCTTTAGTAAGAATGGGAGTTTTCAGGACAAAAATGCCAGCAGAACGACCAGAATAAGGATCGATCACAAGGTGAGGTCTAATATTCTGAGGAAGTTCTTCCCAGAGTTCCAATCCATCCGAATGATCGATATCGAGCAACAGGACATTTCTGAAATCTCTTGAATCGAATGAAATCCATGGAAGGTCACAAGCCTGATTTAATGGAAAAATATGACTCGAATGTTCCACATTAATAGATTTAAGATTTTGGGAGCCTCGAACAACTCTTGGCATTTTTGGCAAAACAATTTTAGCCAGCTTCAATAATTCTGGATTTTTTTCCTGAATAGATAGATATGAGTTCACTAGGAGACATGGATTTTTTTTATGCCAGTCTTTTAGGTTTCCATATTCTTCTTGTGACTGTTCTTTTAAATCATCTGATAATAAGTCTTCCATGCATAAGCACCTCCTGAATGTGGTGCCTTGCTGAAAAAACTTGACTTAATCCGGCGGTCTCGCCATACTAAGCATTGCAAAAAAGTTTTTTTCTTCAGGCCACCACCTGTTGAAATCCACCCCTTTGGAGTTGGTAGCTCCAGAGGGGTTTTTTTATGGTCTGCCTAAATAGCGAAAATGTCAAAGTTTTTTGACTAATGTCGCCAGCTAGCCCCCCCCCAGAACCGAGCAACC
>NZ_JOPI01000020.1:0-4827 GCF_002153695.1 Acetobacter sp. DsW_059 | reverse complement strand
GGGAACAGGTCGGGTTGCAGGTTCTTCCTGAACTCAAAGCGAAGCCGTGAGACCTTCCGTCCTGCCTTGATGGGCGTCCACTGGATAAGCCAGCCGTCTTTCTCGACCAGTTCCTTGACTGCCGGCTCGATGATGCGACGCTTGATGTTGTTGAAGTTAGCTTTTTGCTTCTCTGTTGCGTCCATCGAGGCGCAGAAATCCTCAATAGTATATTCGGCCAGCCCACTGTCCCGATAGTGCATGAGCAGTTCTAGCAGCCGCCATGAGTAGGCCGATCGGAGAGCATTGGCCTGTTGAAGTTTGTAGGTGGTGAACTGCTTTTTTAGCCCCATGAGTGATGGAAGAATAGGTGGCCACCAAATCAATTCAACCCAGCCTTCATTCTCATAGTATCGGCATTGTCCCACCCATCGCATGTCATTGCGGACGGGTTTAAGCAGCTTGCCAGCCCGTGTGTAGGCAGGTTCAAAAAAGGTGATCTTGCGCTCAAACAGATGCTTCGCGGCATCCTGTAGGGCTTCGTAGGCCGTTGGCATCCCGCATTTCGCTATTTCTGCGTATTCGGATGCTGTGATCTTGGTGCGAGGTAGTGACGTAGCTGGGGGCACGGGCGCACGGCTGTTCATCTTGGATACGGCCAGCATAACAATGCGTTTCTCTGCCAGCGTGAGCCCATGACCGGCTCTCACGAGAGCATTGCTCATTGTGACCTGCGGGTCATGTTTGGGAATGACCGCGTAGTTTTTGCGGATTACTGACGTTTCTACGGTCAACTGCGTCACTTTCCGATTGTATGCGACTTACAAAATTTGTGGCGTATAAAATATAATACGTCAATTATTTTTTATGACGTATTAACTCGGAAGATGACGCAATAGGGTGTGGGTAAGGGGTTTTTGGGCTGTGGATGACACTCGGAAAATGACGCATTAACTCGGAAAATGACGCATTTAACTCGGAAAATGACGCATTAATGGCTTGTATCTATATGAAATAAAATGGTTTTTTTTATATAAACAAGAAGAAACAAGAAAAGAAAGAAGGCAGATGTGAGTAACTGCTGTGGATGAGCTCGAAAAATGACGAATTTCATACCACCGCCTTCTCGGTTATCGGCGCCTCACCGTGGATGATTATGAAATTCGTTATAAGATCACGGCGATTGCCCTGTCTTTATAGTTCTGTGGCATGTCATGAAAATAAGGTCATCATGACGGGTCCGCTAGAAGTTACCAGGACCATAAATTTAGAATTGATCCGAAGTGAAAAAAAATTTTAAAAGACTACTAACTCTTCTTCCTTTATTTTTGGATATTCAAATGACACCTGAGGACATTAAAGTAAAAAACAATTTAGGTACCGGTAAATTTGTTTTATTTGACTTTCTAACATTAAGAATATTCCAGATACATAGAATAGAAAAAACAACTGATTTAATTTTTGAATTTTCTGAAAAGAAAATTGCTGGAGATGGATTTGTTTTATCCCTAAAAATATTGCTTGGTTGGTATTTATTCCTTGCTCTTTATGATGGTTTTCTTGGTGTAATAGGTAATTTAATAGGAATTTTGTATTGTGGGTTGACAATATATTGGAGTTTTGAAGCAAAAAAAGAGATAGAAAATTATGTAGTTAAAAACCATAGGATTAATTACAAACTAAATGGTTTGTATACATTTTTTCTAAATGTATACTATATTAATTACTGCTTAAATGATATACACGATGAAGTTTCTAAAAGTGAGTATTTAAGAAATACATCTTCTTGATATTTTAGGGAAGTCAACAATTTTTATTTCAATACGGATAGGCAAAAGAGATAGCTGATTGTATTGAAAATTAGTCTGAAATTTAACTTTGAATATGGAAACAACCCAATGAATTTAAAAAAAATAGCTTCGGTTGCAGGCTTAAGTCTTATGCTGGCACTTTCAGCTTGTGCTTCTGGCGGCAATGAATCCATCAAAAACGAAACCGGCGCTTCCATTGATCAAAAAATTCATGATGGAGTTACAACAAAAGAACAGGTTCGTCAGCTTTTTGGTGATCCTGCTCAAACGTCTTTTACAGACAGTGGACATGAACAGTGGCAATATACTTTTGATAATTCAAAATCTGATGTTACTAATTTTATCCCTGTTTACGGTGACCTTCATCAGGGCCAGCACGGAACAGCTAAACATTTAACCATTATTTTCAACAATGACGTTGTTTGGCACCATTCTATGAATTCGTCTGCTGTAAAATCATCAGCAGGATTATTCTGATAGCTTATAATCTTAGGCGTATCCTGCGAAGTGGCCTTTCTGGCGCTTCGCAGGATACGCCGCTCCTGCTCCGCACTCACCCATACCTGAAACACCCCTCAAATTGGCCCGTAAATGGCTCAGGAATGGGGTGTGTTAGTGAGGCAGTGTATTTCACTGGGGGCGGGAAGAAGGCGTCAGGACGGCCTTTTTTTCCGCAAACCTCAAAGGGGTGGTGATTACCCCGTCCACCTGGAAGGTGCTGGATCGGTTAGCTGAAAATGCTGAAGGCGCACCAAATGAGACTCACGAGACCCGTCCCGATGAGTGTCATTTCCAGACGCAAAAAATGCCGCCGTTCTGTTTTTTCCATGCGATCTAACCGGTCTAAAATTGGCCGAACGACCTCAATGCTGCCCATGATCGTAACCCCCTAAATGTAACTTTTTTGCTTTCAGGGCAGAAATGCCAGCCTATTATACCACCGAGTATACAAAAATTTCTTAAAAATGGCTGAATACAGCCAGTTTTTTCATGTCGTGTTATACCACCGAGTATACCACTTTTTTCGTCGGTGCGAAAAAATATAGTTATTACAATGTGTTATTCAGTCCGAAGGACTGCGTTTTGTGTATAGGCCAAAATTAAGGGTAAAATCATCATTTCGAGCTTTGAAAAATCCCTTCACGCTCCGCCTTATTCCAAAAAAATCGTTTTTTCCTTGGAGCGAAGCGACCCTACACGGAAAACACACGGAAAACTCACGGAATGTGTTTTCCGGTGAAGTCCTCTAGGTCGATCTACCGTGAGTCGTACTGTCGAGCTGGTAGATCAGGCTCCAAGCCATCAATGGACGGTTGAGAGGGGGGAGGCATACCGGGGCCAGTGGGAAGCTGACGCTCACCGGGGTAGAGGGTAGGAATGCGGCGCTGAACACCGATAGCCGGAGCTGGTCACGAGACTGGCCCCACGCCACGCGATCATTCACCATGTAGGCCGCCTCCTTGCCTCGGCCAAGTCAGACAACGGAAATCCATTTCTCGGCCACAAGGTCGCGCACGGCCCGCTGCACCGTGTCCACGCTACAGCCCATGAGCTTTGCTAAAACGACTTGCGGGATCACCACGGCATTTTGGTGCCCCATCTGCGCAACTAGAGGGTGTTATGCGCTTTGCGTGAGCAGTCTGGCTGCATTTTTCAGCATGAAATTTGCGAAGGCTATGGTGTGTATCCCGCTTTCATCCAGCGCCGGGATTGCTGGTAAACCGCAGCCTACGGAGGAAAATCGTTCGACATCGTCCGCCATGCAATACCGTAACGGATCACATAACGAAGACCGTTGAACATCTCACGGAATTCTACTTCCCGTACAATTGATTTATTTCAAATGATTTTGTAATGAAAAGGATTGTTATTTACTTGAAGGTGTTTATAATGAAAATTTTACTATGTATTTTACTATTTATATTTGTAAATATATTTGCAGTTTATTTAAAATCAATGCTTATTTTTTCCATTATTTATTTGCTGTCATTGGCATTGTTGGCGATTTACGCGCATAATAATATTTCCTTCGACGGTATACACAACGCCCTTCATCAGTCATCTAAAAAAAAATTTTGGAAAACAATAATTAGAAGATATGGAGATGAAATTGTTGCACAAAATGTAAGAACAGATGGATCAGAATATTTATCTATTTTATTAATGGTATTAACTTTAGTTCCGGCATTTATTTTTGGTGGTATACCGTTCTTTTTTAAGCAATATATTTTCTACTCAAAATTTAATGGGTTTAGTATTTTAAGTCCTGAATATAGATCTTTGGTTTTTGATTTCACAATTCCATCTTATGAGCCTCATTGGCTGTATGCAGAAATGATTGCCTCTTTCTTAATTGGATTTATATGTACGTGGAATTTTATGCCATTAATTTTGTCAATATTGCGTAAATTAATTTGTATTTCATTTGTTATTATTTCTATTATTTCTGTATGTTATGGTGTTTATTGGTGCTTCACATGATTTTTAATTTATTGTAGATTTTAAAAAATTAATTGTTAGTCTTGATATGGCGATATATCCGGTCTGTATAATTTTTCGTTGTATGTTGGACGTGTCTCGGTTTAGTTCCGGACCATAGGTTATCTGTTCAGCGGAGTTGCTCTCATAATCCAGAGGGCTTTTCCATTGAAGTGCGGAATGCAGACTCTTCTGCCATTCGGGAACCGATAGGGGCAGGAAAGAGGGCTGGGGATACATCACGCATCGATCCTGCCCGGACGATCGGGAGGCTCACCCCAATCGTCATTTCGTCAAGATGCTGCATCTCTATCGTCGGTGATAGCCACGGATTCAACTTTCCGGCTTCCCTGAACGTCTTTCAGCCCATCCCGTATGACATTGTAAGCCTTGCTGGCGACCGACTTAGGGATAGGTGCACCAGCCTCGGACAGTTGGGAAATCATACTGACAAGGCGCTCCGCGTCTGACAAGTGGCAGACTGACTATGGTGGGGGGAACAGGTCGGGTTGCAGGTTCTTCCTGAACTCAAAGCGAAGCCGTGAGACCTTCCGTCCTG
>NZ_JOPI01000163.1:0-307 GCF_002153695.1 Acetobacter sp. DsW_059 | reverse complement strand
AGTTCCCGCTGCTGCTTCAGCCTGATCAGCATCCGCAACCCGAGTTCAACCGCTTCCTTCTTGGTTTTAACGCCAGATGCCCTCAGGGCATCTGTCATAAGGGTATCATCAATAATGATGTTGGTTCGCATAATGTGTATCTCCTGAGTAAATAATACACATAAATACTACCCGCCTCAAGAAGATTACATCCCCATATCCCATCCCCGATCCCGCGACCTGGAGCGCGAGAGAGAATGCTCGCGCTGGGGCGCATGTAAAGCGTGATCGAGCGCTGATCCCTTTCTGATCCCCAGTTCACGGCTTT
>NZ_JOPI01000162.1:0-231 GCF_002153695.1 Acetobacter sp. DsW_059 | reverse complement strand
TCAGAGAAATGACCTGGGATCAGGAGCTGTTTAATAAGCATCTGTATATTCTTGCCGGCCGGGCTAACCCCAAAGGGGGTGAGTTTGAGGGTTCAGAACTTTACTGTATGTTCGCAACCTTCCTGTGCTCTTCGCCCACAACGCTGACAATTGATGGCTCGTCGCCTTCCTTTACCTCTGCCACATGGGCGGCACGTATTCTGGTTAAACCAACCGCCTCGACCTATATTA
>NZ_JOPI01000019.1:0-87774 GCF_002153695.1 Acetobacter sp. DsW_059 | reverse complement strand
TGTCCGCAATCCATATCGCTGCAAGCTTCATCTTCTATCTCAAAGAATGAGTCCTGAGCCTAGTCAGTGCCGGCGTTGCTGATATGACGGTAGCTATTATTGCTGAAGCAGCTTTTTTTACTAACACCAGAGCCAAAAATTTCGTTGCTCAGAATAAAGATAAAATTACATTAAACTCTTTAGAGCAAATTGCTATTTTTTATAAGGTTGTTCCAAAATATGAAGCTCTGGTTGTAAAACATTTACCAGTTTCACTTCAGAGCAGACTGTTTCAGCATGAGTTTGATGCGCTGTTAAGCCTTGCCTGGAACACCTCACGCTATGGCACTTATGGCTGCAACAAAGATATTAACCATCTTGATTTTGTTTCTGCTGTATCGAGCTGGCTGACTTTAATAGCAGGCGGCAGAGGTATAGCTTTTCGCAGAGATAGAGAAACAAAAATGCTGACCGACGCGCAATATCAGATCAAAAATCTCGGTAAAGCATGGAACATTCAGCTGATGCTCGATGTGACATCCGGTTCATTAAGGAACAGAGGATGAGCGTTTATCTGCGTGCTGTAATAGCTCTGACATGCAGCCTGCTGACAGTTCAGTCAGCCACAGCCGCACCTGTCACAACAAAAACTCTGCCGGAATGGATGCTGGGGGAATGGGTCGTAACCCATGTTTATCAGGCAAAAAGTATTGACAGAACTGACTTTAATCCAAAACAATATTATCTTGGAAAACACCTGATTGTCGCTCCAGGACAAATGCGTTTAGGAGATTTTGGATGCGAAGTAGAAAGCGTTATTCATAGTACAGGGCGCTTTAAAAAAGTATTTACTGATGGTGTAAGCGGGCCACCGTTTACTGATTATGATGGACTACCTAAATTTCCTGAAAAAGTAACCTATGAAAAGGTAAAATGTAGTCATCGTCTTGTTATCTTTAAAGATGATGACTCTCAAAGTGTTTCAAGAGAGCATATTGAAAAGTCTATACCTGTAAAATGGAGTATTATAGTTCACTCACATACAGAAATTGACCTTCCTTATTATGGAGCCACTTACCTCCAGCTTCGTAAGGTTACGCCTGCAACGTCATAAAAGTTATGGTGTATACGGGATACGCTCACCCTGTTCGACGCAGATATAAGGAGCAGAGGATGAGCGTTTACCTGCGTGCTGCACTCGCTTTGACATGCAGCCTGCTGGCAGTTCAGTCAGCCACAGCAGCGCCTGCTACAACAAAAACTCTGCCTGAATGGATGCTGGGGGAATGGGTCGTTACTCACGTTTATCAGGCCAGAGGTATGGATAAAACTTATTTTGATCCATACCAGTATTATCCTGGAAAACACATGACGATTACTCCCAGACAAATGCTGCTGACAGATTATGGATGTGAAGTAGAAAGCGTTACTCATAGCACAGGGCGCTTTAAAGCAGTGTTTTCTGAAGGTATCGGTGGATTAACACCTGGTATGTTTGATGGGTTACCTAAATTTCCTGAAAAAGTAACCTATCAAAAAGTAAAATGTAGCCATCGTCTTGCTGTTGTTAAAGATGACGACTCTTCTGATGGTAAAAAACACATATTGTAGTTGAAAAAACCATTTCTGATCAGTGGAATGTCATTATGCGTTCGCATACAGAAATTGATTTACCTTATTATGGAAATAATTACCTCCAGCTCCGTAAAGTTACGCCTGCAACGTCATAAAAATTATGGTGTATAAGGTATGCGCTTACCCTGTCTGGCACGGATATAAGGAGCGGAAGAGCAGAATACTACTCTCGAAATCGTCAGGCGGCCTCAGACAAAACGGGGTGTTGTGCTGCTGCCCCGACGATGGATCGTGGAGAGATCATTCGCGTGGGCAACACGGTGCAGCAGGCTTGTGAAAAACTACGAGCGTTGCGCTTCAACACTCGCCGCAATGCACACCACAGTCTTCGCAGGTTTCATACTGAAAAACGCAGCCCGAGTGCTCACGCAAAGTGCATAACACCTTCTGGGGCGCGCAATTTTCATTTTTTATAATCTATTTCAGAATCTGGCCAGTTATAGGAATATTATATTTTTTGCTCTGATTATCTCATTTGCAGTGAACGCGCGCTCGTTATTTGATGTCGTAGTTCCTCTTCAGCTACTCTTGTTGTTCTCATAAAATGATACAGGTGGTGGCATGTTTGACGCGTTGTTAGCTGAAAAATCAGAGGACGGTCTCCAGAGTATAGCGTTGCGTCAGTTAAGTGAGGAGCAACTGCCACCCGGTGATGTGACAGTTCGTATCGAGTATTCAGCTCTGAATTATAAAGATGCCCTGGCTCTGACAGGCAACGGCCCGATTTTGCGCAGCTTTCCGATAGTGCCAGGGATAGATTTTGCAGGCACAGTTGAAAACTCCTCCTGCCTGAGGTTCAGCCCGGGGCAAAAGGTTATTCTCAACGGCTGGGGTGCCGGCGAAAAGCACTGGGGCGGTTTTTCTGGTCTTGCTCGTGTGCCTGGTGAGTGGCTGGTGCCTTTGCCTTCAGCGTTTACAACGCGTCAGGCTATGGCGCTGGGTACGGCCGGCTACACCGCTATGCTGTGTGTCAGAATGTTGCAAAAGCAAGGTGTGACACCTGGTTGTGGTGATATTCTGGTCACCGGGGCAACAGGTGG
Organism: Acetobacter sp. DsW_059; assembly: GCF_002153695.1. NCBI lineage: Bacteria > Pseudomonadati > Pseudomonadota > Alphaproteobacteria > Acetobacterales > Acetobacteraceae > Acetobacter > Acetobacter sp. DsW_059. The sequence goes on along the minus strand of NZ_JOPI01000019.1, from coordinate 85,120 downwards.
GGTTGGCAGCGTGGCCGTTATGTTACTGGCTCGTCTGGGCTATAACGTGACGGCTGTGACCGGGCGTATGGAAGAAAAAGATACGCTGCTCTCTCTCGGAGCCTGTAACGTGATCCCCCGGCAGTCTTTTGAGGGGCAAATTCGCCCGCTTGAAAAGGCGCGGTGGGCAGGTGCCATCGACGTGGCAGGCGGGAAGATGCTCGCTGCGGTCTGTGCTTCTATGCAGTCATCTGGTGTTGTTGCGGCCTGTGGTCTTGCCGCTGGTATGGACCTGCCGGCCACGGTGGCGCCCTTTATCCTGCGCGGTGTTATTCTGGCTGGTGTTGATAGTGTGTACTGCTCTCAATCAGAGCGTCTTGCTGCCTGGCAGGATCTTGCAGCACTGACAGATCCTGCAAAGCTTGAGAGTGTAACCACTGAAATATCGTTATCGCAGGCTGTGTCTGAGGCTGAAAAGCTGCTGAATGGTCAGGTCAAAGGGCGGGTTGTGGTTAAAGTTGCCTGAGTACACTCAGGCAAGCAAAATGTCAGTGCGATGCCTTGCGCACTGACCTGCGTGCCACGCTTACTGTTGCGCCCAGTAAAGCAATGCCCATAGCCACCCACAAACAGGTGCGTGTGCCACCATCAGGGCTGGCTTTGTCGAAATCGAAAATCAGAGCCACCAGTGCTGAACCGAGTGACCAGCCCATTGTGCGTGCCACAGCCATCATACCGCTTGCGGCACCACTACGATGCACCGGGCCTGCTGTCATAACAGTCAGGTTGTTAGGGGTCTGATAAAACCCGAAACCAATGCCGCATATGGCCATGCGTGGCAGTATATCTGCCAGTCCGGGGTTTGCTGGCATCATTGCGAGGCTGCCAATGCCGCAGGCCAGTAAAACCAGGCCTACACTACTAAGAAGTGAAGCCGGGTGGCGGCTGGCCAGATGGCCGGAGACGGGCGCTGCACAGGCGACAAGGAGCGGCCATGGAGTAACCAGCAGACCAGTCATAACCGGACTATAGTGAAAAAAGTTTTCAAAGAAGAAGGGTAGGGACACATAGGCCATTATCTGGGCTGCATACGCACAGACTGAAGCAGCAATAGAGAGAGCAAATAAAGGAATACGCAGTAAATCGAGCGGCAGGAGCGGGTGAGGCTGTTTACGCTGATGATAAATAAGAGCAATGGTGCTGGCTATGCAAAGGGCGGCTTCAAGTTCAGCCAGCTTATGTGCTCCTGCGCTCAGAGCATCAACGGCCAGAACACCAAGGCCGAGAGCTCCTGCGTTAAACAGGGCACCTGTCCAGTCAAAACGTGGTGTTTGAGCCTGTTTCTGATGGCGGGGGGCGGCATAAAGATAGAGTGACACGGTTACGATGCCGATGGGCAGATTAACCAGAAACAACCAGGGCCATGACGCGACAGAAAGAATGGCTGAGGCCAGCGTCGGCCCAACAGCAGCTGAGAGAGCGACGCATAAGGCGACTGCCGTAAATGCGCGGTGTAAGAGGGGCGGGGGCGTTATTTTGCGCACAATGGCCCCGCTCAGGGCGGCCATAAAGGCACTGCCTGCCCCCTGAGCCACGCGAGAGAGCAGCAAAAGTGGCAGAGTTGAGGAGAGAGCGCAGGCCAGCGAAGCCAGCGTAAACAGTCCAAGCCCGAATGCGTAAACAGCCCGTAAGCCTCGTGTTTCACCCAATGCAGCAGCCGGGAGCAAAAATATAGCAGCTGTAATCTGATATCCGTTGACGATCCAGGTCACCGGGCCGACACCGGTATTCAGGTCAGTTGCAATGGTTGGCAGAGCAATATTGGCAATAGCGGCATCAATACCAGCGAGTACCAGACCTAGCAGAGCACAGGTCATAACGGTACGGCGTTGCCATACGGGCAGATCAGCAGCAGATGGTGAGGTGCGTGTCACAGGTAGTCTTTCAAAGCGTACAGACAGAAAGATGTGAGAGTGGCATGGAGGTGCAGATGTTGTCTTTGCTCTCAGGATCTGACTAGTATCACTTTGATGTTACGAAAGATATGCCGCAGTAATCCCGCGAGGGTGATATCTCTTGCGTGACACAGGGGCGCTGCGGATATAAGCTTGCGGTCAGGTTTTGAAATATAAAAAGATTAAGAGGTATTATGAGTCACGATAGTTCTTTAGATGACTCATTTACTTTTATTGACTTATTCGCCGGTATTGGCGGTCTGCGACGTGGTTTTGATGCCATTGGTGGCAAATGTGTATTTACCTCTGAATGGAATAAGTTTGCCCGGCAGACATATCAGGCGAACTATCCTGAGGCCGGGCAGATTTATGGTGACATTACTCAGATAGATACGGCTGATATTCCTGCACATGACGTGCTGGTTGCGGGTTTTCCATGCCAGCCGTTTTCTATTGCCGGTGTCTCGAAAAAGAACTCGCTGGGGCGTAGTCACGGCTTTGCCTGTGATGCCCAGGGGACGCTGTTTTTTGACGTTGCCCGCATTATTCGTGATAAGCGCCCGGCTGCATTTTTGCTTGAGAATGTAAAAAATCTTGAAAGCCACGACCGGGGTAATACTTTTGCCGTCATTATGAAAACCCTGCGTGAAGAGCTTGGGTATCATGTGTCGTATCGGGTAATTGATGCGAAGCATTTTTTGCCGCAGCACCGTGAACGTATTGCTATTGTCGGCTTTCGTGAGGAAGTGCCTTTTTCATGGGATTCCCTTAAACTGCCAGAGAAAGGGAGCGTGCGTTTACAGAGTATTCTGCATGATGAAAGCGGCAGGGAAAAAGCTGAACTACCTTATACGTCTGGTGCTAACGCTAAAGTTGATAAAAAATACATTCTGACCGACCGTCTGTGGCTGTATCTGCAAAATTATGCAGCAAAACATAAAGCCGCAGGTAATGGTTTTGGGTTTGGTCTGGTCGGTCCTGATGATACGGCCCGCACGTTGTCTGCCCGATATTATAAGGATGGATCAGAAATTCTTATTAAGCGGGGACCGGGCAAAAACCCACGCCGTCTGACACCGCGGGAGTGTGCCCGGCTGATGGGGTATCCGGATACCTTTAATATTCCTGTATCTGACACGCAGGCATACAGACAATTTGGTAATTCTGTTGCCGTACCAGTTTTTTCTGCCATTGCGCGGATAATGCAGCCTCATATTATCCGGCTGGCCAGAGCTGAATGACAGGCAGAGTATTATGGCAGATGTGCACGATAAGGTAACGCGTAGTCGTAATATGTCCGCTATTCGTGCCAGTGACACCAGGCCTGAACTAATTATTCGTAAAGCGCTCTGGCAGGCGGGGCTGCGGTACAGACTTCATGTTAAAGCTCTGCCGGGGCGGCCTGACCTGGTTTTTCCGCGGTATCGGGCTGTCGTTATGGTGAATGGGTGCTTCTGGCATCACCATGACTGTTATTTGTTTAAATGGCCAGCTTCGCGTGAGGCGTTCTGGCGTGAGAAGATTACGAAAAATGAACTGAATGATGCACGTGTGCTGGCGGTTCTGAGGGAGGTGGGGTGGCGGGTGGCATATGTGTGGGAATGTGCTTTGAAAGGGCGTAATAAACTGCCGCTGCCTGAGGTAACTGAAACACTTGGGGGCTGGATACGCTCGGATCAGGATACGTTAGAGATCAGAGGTATCAAAAAGGCATGACAGCTCATGCTCTTATTGCGTAAAAAGGCATCCTCCTCAATTTTATGAAGTTATAATGATGGTGCAGTCTGTTCTTGAAAAATATCGCTGGCTGGCAACATCTCCGGCCCGTTTTGCCTCGGTTGAGGTTCTGGATTCAGAGCATTTTTCTGTTGACGGTAAAGTCGTGGAGAAGGCGGCTTTGCCTCCCGAAGCATGCGGCAGCAATCCTGGTTCGCTGCGTACTCTGAATTTTCTTGCAGACAGGTGGAAATTTATACAACTGCAGCTTTTTAACCCTCTCATTTATTATGCTGCATTTGGCGATGATATTGTTTTTGACACTCTGGAGCTGTCTTTACGCTCACTGCTCGATATCGGGCAGTATCAGGGGGATATTGCTGTCTTTACAAATAGTGCCGGTGTTGCGCGTCTTGAACAGATGAAGCGGGAACTCCCTCTTACAGGTGATTTTTCTATAGAAGTGCTGGATGATTGTCACAGCGAGGTAGATTTTTACCTGTCCCGTTTCAGATTTTACGATCGGGCTTTTTTTCAGTCGCGGCAGCCGCTGTTGTATCTTGATGTCGATATCTTATGTAACAAACCGGTTGAATCACTTTTAGTTGATCTTGCATTTTCACCGGCGATTCATGTCGCACCTGAAGGCCGGCTGAATGAAGGGAATGATAATTCATCAGGTCACTGGTATGGCTGGCGCATGATGGAGGCTGATGGCATGGAGTTTGATCGCCATCAGAGAGGTTTTTCATCCGGATCAATAGGTTATGGTAATAGCTCTGTAGCATGTGAGTACGCCAGGCTGATTATGCAGGTCGCTCAGGCTTACCGGAAGGAGACGGGGCAGGACCGCCCGTTTATAGGTTATGACCAGTGCCTTGCTAATTATATTTTCCTGAAAGCAAATATCCGTCGCTTTGAACTGATCGGCCAGGCGGTCACGCTGCACAGAATAAAAGAAAATAATCTTGCATTATTTCCCTCTGAACGTCGTGGCTTCATTCATTTTCTTGCCGTACCTTTCCCGATTAAATTCGAGGCTATGAAAATATATAACCAGGATATGAGAAAAAAAATTCAGGAAGAAAGTTTGTAAAGTTTATATTTTTTTGTTACATAACAGGTGTTGTCTACCAGAAAAAAGTGCCTTTTCTCTAAAAGAGAATTTGGGAAAAAATAAAAAAAAGAGGCTTTTTATGGTTGTTTTTATTTCAGGCAGAACTGTAGTGGCCTGGTAAGTAAAAGCTGGTTTTCCCGCGGCTCCGGTTGCGGATGTTCTTGTTTTTACTGTGCCTTCCTTTCTTCAGAAGGCATGTTTGTTCTTATCTCACCTAAGTCGGAGGTCTGAGTATGTAGCAGGGCTGAGTGCTGGTTCTCTCAGTTATAAGACGATCAGTTTCTGATGGTCATACATAGCAACGCGTTTTTGAGTTTTTTTTCAAATTTTCAACGAAAAGAGGTTTCTTTTGTTCCCCCGTCTGTCAGTTTCTTTTTCGCGTTGTGTTACATACGTAATTTTTACGTTGTCGTTGTTTGCCGTTTCATCTTCATATGCTGCCGATGCCCTTCCTGATGCGGGTGGTACCCCTGCCACAAACTCCTCCATTGTCAGTAAGAAGGTTGTCGATCAGACGGTGAAACCCGACGAGGCACAGAAATATGCTTTGGGCGAGTTTCGTCTCAAACCAACGATTCCTGGCTTTTTGCGTTCACCTTATGGTCCTCCTTCTTTTGGTGCGCCTTACGGCACAACTCATGCCTTTGGTGACTGGTGGGGCGCGCAGCCCTGGCTTCAAAAGCATGGCATTTACTTTGCAGTGAATATTTATGAAGGCATTTCCGGTAACCCTGTCGGTGGTAAACGTCAGTCACATACTCTTGCCGGGCAGGTTGGTTCTACGCTTGATCTGCAATTTGAAAAATTGCTCAATGCCGGTGAATGGTCCCGTGACCTGTGGCTGCACATGCTGGTTGTGAATGGTAACGGGCAGAATCTCAGTCGCCTGATGGGGGATAATGGTAACCAGGTGCAGCAGATTTATGGTGCACGTGGTAACGTTGTTGCGCATCTGGTCTGGGCTTATTTTGAAAAATCGATGCTTGAGAACCGCCTTGATGTTTCTGTCGGCTGGATTCCACCAGGCACGTTCTTTAACAACTCTCCATGGGTCTGTAGCTTTATGAACGTCTGGCTGTGCGGTAACGTAACACCAGGTAAATATCTGAACGGTGGCCGTGACTGGCCTTCAGGTAATGCCGGCGGTGTTGTTCGTTATATGCCGCGTCCTGATGTTTATATTATGGGTGGCGCTTTTGCGGTTTCTCCTCATAGCTATAACGGTGGTATTTCCGGCTGGTCATGGGCACAGAGTGGGATTTCACAGGTTAGCACCGAATATGAAGTGGGCTGGATTCCTGAGTTTGGCCGTAATCATCTGATCGGCCATTACAAGGTTGGCGGTATGTATGATACGTCCCGCTATGAGCGCCTTTATGAAGGTTATACAAAAGGTACTAACCTCGGCGCCCCGACGCAGAACTTTCATGGTCGTCAGGAATCAATCTGGGTTATGGCTGACCAGATGCTGCTGCGTCATGGCAAGGGTGATTCGAATGGTCTGGTTCTGGCTGGTTATTATAACTGGGCCAGTGGTAAAACCTCTCAGATTAATAATCATCTTGTCGGTGCTATTCTTGATACCGGCTGGTACTGGCACAGGCCGCTTGATAGCTGGGGTATTAATGTGCAGTGGGCCTCATTCAGCCGCTCAGCTATCCGCGCTCAGGAGGTAGCCGCTGCAGCCGGTCAGGCGCTGCCTGGCTGGAATTTTGGCGCTCCCTACGGCATCCAGGGGCATGAGACGATTTATGAAGCGTTTTATACTTTCCATGTCCTGACCGGGTTTAACCTGCAGCCTGATTTTCAGTATGTGAATCATCTCGGTGGCTCCACACGCTACAAAGATGCTGCAGTTTTATCTCTGGCTATGACCCTCGCTCTCTGAGGGGCAGAGGCCTGGCGGGGGTGCGGTATGTTATTTTCTTTCTTGACGTGGAACATTTCAGGCCGCATTCCTCGCCATCATGCGTATTGCTGCTATTCTCCTCGCTGCCGGTTCCGGCAGCCGCTATACCGCTTCAGGCGGGTCCGAAACGCCTAAGCAGTATGTTCAGCTGGCCGGTGCTCCGGTCATCTGGCATGCCGCCAGGGCATTGTTGCCTCATGTGCACTGCCTTCTGCCTGTGGGTGACAAAGCCCGGCTGAGCGAAGTGCTCGACGGGCTTGATGTTCTCCCTCCTGTTGATGGTGGCGCAACCCGGCAGGCCAGCGTTCGTGCTGGTCTTGAGGCTCTTGCCGCTCTCCCGGCAGAGCAGCGTCCTGACGTCGTGCTGGTTCATGACGGGGCCCGTCCTTACGTTACAGAGACACTTATTCATACTGTTGTGCAGGCGCTGGCTGATAAACCCGGTGCAATACCTGCCGTGCCTGTTGCCGACACGCTGAAGCGCGAGCATGGCGGTCTGATTGCAGACACCGTGCCGCGGGAGCATTTATTTCGTGCTCAGACCCCGCAGGGCTTTCATTTTGAAACGTTTCTCGATCTGCACCGTGCCGCAGCCGGAACAGATGCCACCGATGATGCCAGGCTGCTTGAAGATGCCGGCCTGAAGGTTGCTCTGGTGCGTGGTGATGAAGATAATATCAAGCTGACATATAAGGATGATCTCATGCGTCTTGAACGACTGGTAGGCCAGACCCTTCTGCCGCGTGTGGGCATGGGTTACGATGTGCATGCTTTTGAAGAGGGTCGGCCTCTTATCCTGTGTGGTATTACTGTGCCACACACGAAAGGTCTTGCTGGCCATTCAGATGCTGATGTGGGCATTCATGCTTTGTGTGATGCTATTTATGGTGCCCTGGCTGAGGGTGATATTGGTCGTCATTTCCCACCTTCGCAGAATGAGTGGAAAGATGCTGACAGTGCACGCTTTTTAATTCATGCAGGGCAGCGTATCCGCGATCGTGGCGGCAGGCTGGTCAATGTTGACCTGACACTCATTTGTGAGCGCCCGAAAATTGGCCCGCATGCTGAGGCTATGAGGGCCAGGCTGGCAGAACTCCTTGAGGTTGAAGTCAGCCGCATATCAGTTAAGGCAACCACATCTGAACGTCTGGGTTTTACCGGTCGTGAAGAAGGTATTGCCTGCACCGCGGCGGTTTCTGTTCTTATTCCCGAATAAGATGTGTTAGGCTGGCCCCTGAGGCCGGTGGTAGACTAAGTTTGCAAGGCAGCAGCCCGATGTTACGTCCTATTGATCTTGGTGGTGTCCTTATTGAGACGCCGGTTATTCTGGCACCTATGTCTGGTGTGACAGATCTGCCGTTTCGTAAGCTGGCCCGTCAGCTTGGGGCAGGGCTGGTTGTTTCTGAAATGATTGCCTCGTGGGCAATGGTGCGTGAGAATGACAATACACTGCGTATGGCAGAGGTTGTTGAGTCAGGCGGTCCTAATGCTGTGCAGCTTGCCGGGTGTGACCCCGTTGCTATGGCCGAGGCCGCTCGTATTGCCGTAGGCCGTGGCGCTGATCTGATTGATATTAACTTTGGCTGCCCGGTAAAAAAGGTTGCTGTCGGGCAGATGGCTGGCTCAGCGCTGATGCGTGATGAGGCAGGGGCGGCGCGTCTGCTTGAGGCAACAGTTAAAGCTGTTAATGTGCCCGTAACCCTGAAGATGCGTATGGGCTGGGATCATCAGAGTCTCAATGCTCCCGTTCTGGGTCGTATCGCTCAGGAAGCAGGTATCAGAATGCTGACTGTGCATGGCCGCACACGTCAGCAGTTTTACAATGGGACAGCAGACTGGGCTTTTGTGCGTAAAGTTAAAGAGGCTGTTACACTCCCGGTTATTGTTAATGGTGATATTCTGACATCTGATGATGCCCGCGAAGCTATGGCTCAGTCAGGCGCAGATGGTGTGATGATCGGTCGTGGCTGTTATGGCCGCCCGTGGTTCCTGGCGCAGGTGGCGCACTCTCTGCGTTACGGGCAGGAGGTTGCAGACCCGACATTGCCGGCGGAAAAAGCTATTGTCCTTCAGCATTACAATATGATGCTTGAGCATTTTGGTGAACGTCCCGGGCTCAGGCTCGCGCGCAAACATGTCTCCTGGTATTCTGCAGGTCTGCGACACTCTGCCGGGTTCAGAGCAGCATTTAACCGTGTGGATAATGCACCTGAAGCTATTCGTATGATTACTGAATTTTATGATCATATGATTGACACTAATGCTGTCCGGGAGCCGAGAAGCTCACGTCATGCAGAGCTAACCACATGTGCTGCATAAGCATGATGCAGGCTGTGTGAACGGGAATGGCCGGAGACCAGATCAGAACGCCTGCTGAAGCTGCCTATCTTCTTGATGTTATGCCCGTTCCTTTGCTTGAGGTGGGAGCAGAGAACGAGATAGCGTTTGCTAACGCAGCAGCAGAAGAGTTTTTTGCAACCTCGCGTCGTCAGCTTTGTCAGCGGACGCTGCAGGAGCTGACAGGGCAGGATCATCCTCTGTTAGAACTCGTTGCAGCGTTACGCAGAGAGCATTGCAGAATTACTGAATATGACCTGACCTTTCACTCTCACCGTTTTCATTATGAAGGCGTTACAGTATTTGCTTCGGATGTGCCTGACCGTGAGGGTGCGGTAGTGCTGACGTTTCATACGTCTCCGATGGTGAGGAATCTCGATCAGCAAACGCTTTTGCGCTCGGCCGCCCGTAGTATTTCAGGGCTGGCAGATGTGCTGGTGCAGGAGGTACGTAATCCTCTTTCCGGGATCAGAGGAGCAGCCCAGCTTTTGTCAGAAAATGTTGCTGCAACAGATGTGAAGCTGACAAAGCTGATTTGCGATGATGTTGACCGGATTGACGCTCTTGTCGAGCGTTTGTCGGCATTTACTGAAACATCATCTGAATACCGGCTTGTTAATGTACATCGTATTCTTGAACATGTGCGACAGCTGGCAGTGAAAGATTTTGCGGCTGATATTATAATCTCAGAGCATTATGACCCGTCTTTGCCTTATGTCTGGGGAAGTCGTGATCAGTTTGAACGGATGTTTCTGAATCTTTTAAAAAATGCTGCTGAGTCTGTCAGGCGCAATAAGGGTGCCGGAAAAATTATTTTCGAGACACGCTATGAGCCCGGGGTCGGACGTATTTTGCCCGGCACGTCGCGCTGGCGGCATTTGCCCCTGGTGGTGAGTGTGTGTGATACGGGAGCCGGCGTTTGCGAGACAACGCGCAACCATTTATTTGAACCATTTTCAGATAAAGAGGCGGGTGATTACGGCTTACATCTGGCCTATGCCAGTAAGGTCACAGATGATCACGGGGGCATGATAGACGTAGAAAGTCGTCATAACTTCACAAAAATTAAAATCTACCTGCCTGCAGCTTCAGAGTCGCAAAAGTAGTTTTTTTTGCTATCGTGACGATGAAAATATAAAATACTGAGTGTCTGAACCTTTATGCCTTCTCTTCCCACCATTCTTATTGCAGATGATAACAGCTCAGTTCGTACCGTTCTGGGGCAGGCTCTGGGTCGGGCCGGATATCAGGTGCAGTTTTCCTCTGATACAACTCTTGTTCTGCAGTGGGCAGAGGACGGAGAGGGTGATCTTGTTATCGCTGATGTGACTTTGCCTGACGCGAGTGATCTGACGCTTCTGAAGCGTATCAGGGCCGCTCGCCCTGATCTGCCGCTTATCGCTATAGGCTCAAGCCAGTCGGCAATGACAGCCGTGCAGATGGCACAATGTGGTGTAGCTGATTATCTTGTTAAGCCTTTTGATCTTGAGCATATGCTTAAGGCAGTCAGGTCAGCACTTTTATTTCCGGCATTGTCGGCGGGTGATGTGTCGTCTGGCGATAATCTGCCCGAACAGAGACTAGTTGGAGAATCTGCAGCCATCAAAAATGTGCGTCAGATGATAAGCCGGCTTAAAATGTCAGGTCTGCCTGTTGTTATCACGGGTGAAAGCGGCACAGGTAAGGCGCTTCTGGCACGCCTGATGCATGATAACAGTGCGCGCAGAGATAAGCCGTTTGTCACGGTTAATAAAACAGCTTTATCTTTAGCCGGAAGCTCAGATCTCTGCAAAAGTGAGGATGGCGACTGGCGTGACTGCCTGAAACAGGCAACGGGTGGCACCTTATTTGTTGATGAAATCAGCGAAATTCCTTCAGAGTTTCAGCTTGGTCTTTTACAGTTTTTGCATGAGCAGGAAGCCGCATCGGCAGCGGGTTTATCCCATGCCGCTGGATATACTCAGGTTATTACAGCTACGCGTTATGATCTGCGTCAGGCTGTGCGAAGCGGCCTGTTTCGTGAGGATTTATATTACAGGCTTAATGTCGTTCCTGTTTATTTGCCGCCGTTGCGTGAACGAGCTGAAGATATAGCATCGCTTGTGGCGTATTTCTTTGTCCGTTATCAGTCGAAAAACCAGTCGTCTGAGCTCGATGCGCAGGCACTTGCGTGTTTGCAGGGGTTACACTGGCCTGGTAACGTGCGTGAGCTTGAAAATGTTGTCCGCCGTATTCTGACACTCTACCCGGATGATATGATTACCCGCGATATTGTTGAAGCGGCACTTTCAGAAACGCTGAATAATACCGGGGAAGAAATAAATGCATCTGATGATAATGGGTCATTTTCAGATGTCATTTCAGGTTATATCCTGCACTATCTGAAAGCTGAACGGGAGGGAGTGCCTGTGAATGACTTATATGCGCGGGTTATTTCAGAGGTAGAGAAGCCTCTTATTCAGCTGACATTAGCCGAAACGCGCGGTAATCAGATAAAGGCTGCTACAATGCTGGGGCTTAACCGCAATACACTGCGTAAAAAAATACGAGAGCTTGAAATCCCTGTTATCCGGTTTCCGGGCTGATACTCTCTGATGAAACAGTGGCTCTCTCATTGTCATGAATGGCTGCTTAAAACGCGCCTCATATGGCTTTTGCGCTCTCTTGAACGGAAAAGCGTTGCTCTGACGCTTGCAGCTCTGGCTCTTGTCCTGGGGCTTGCGACATTTGTGGTGCTGTCTGCGGGCATGTCCCTTGGGCACTATATGGTCATTGAGCCGCTTGTCGTTATTCTCAACGCTTTTGTTTTATGTCTGCTACTGGCGGCTTTACTGATGCGTGCCGGCCCCATGCTGATGGAACATCGCAAAGGGCTGGCAGGAGCGCGCCTGCATGTCAGGCTTGTAACGTTATTTGGTATTGTTGCGGTTGCACCAACACTGGTTGTCGGGATTTTTGCAACTTTATTTTTTCATTTTGGTATTCAGATCTGGTTTTCCGACCGTGTAAATACAGCACTGAATGAGGCTCTTGAAGTCTCGCGGGGCTACCTTAAAGAACATAATGCCAATATCCGCACCGATGCATTTTCTCTGGCAAACTATATTACCAGCGCACAAAATGAGCTGACTGCAAATGGTATGAACCTTTTGCAAAATAGCAGCGAACTGAGTGAGATGCTTGATAGTCAGGCCACAATTCGTGGTTTGACTGAAGCACTGGTTTATGACCCGATTACGAATAAGGTTGTGGCGGCAGGCGGGCTGATGAGCCGCACAGGATACCAGAAAGACCTTCCTCCGCCAGCTGCGACAGCGATGGCGCGGACCAGTGATGTGGCTATTCTCGATTCACCTGACCAGCGAACAGTCAGAGCTGTGGTTGAACTTTCGCAGACACCCGCTCTGATGCTTGTTATTACCCGCCTGGTGGATCCGAGTATTCTTGAGCATATGCACCGGACAGAAGGGGTGCTGGCTGACTACAGACGTCTTAATGCCAATAAAGCCAAAATTCAGCTGACATTTATTCTGATTTTTGCCCTCGTTGCATTACTTGTCCTGGCTGCTGCGGCCCTGATCGGCCTGGCTCTGGCGAATCAGATTGCCCGGCCACTGAGTTTACTGATTCTTGCCGCGAGAAGGATCAGTGAAGGTGATCTTGCCGTACATGTGCCTGAGGCAGACCGTGATGATGAGGTCAGCAGTCTTTCACGTGCGTTTAACCGCATGACAGAGCAGCTTGCCAGTCAGCGTGCTGAACTTATGGTAGCTTATGGTCAGATTAATGAACGGCGCCGCTTTACTGAAGCCGTTTTGTCCGGTGTGTCAGCCGGGGTGATCGGTCTTGATGTTGAACAGCGTATTGAGCTGCCTAACCGGGCGGCCAGCCTGTTGCTTGAAACAGATATGATGAATGCTATCGGAGAGCCGCTTTCGCTCCGTGTGCCTGAATTTTCTGAGATTTTATCAGAAGTGGGCAGTACGACAGAAAATGTCATTACCCGTGAGCTGCAAATCGGGCCGCCCGCTAAAAGGCGTACATTACTCGTACGGGTTGGCGCCGAGATGCGTGATCAGGTGGCAGAGGGTTACGTTATTACGTTTGATGATATTACAGCGCTTCAGCAGGCACAACGTAAAGCCGCCTGGGCGGATGTCGCAAGGCGTATCGCCCATGAAATCAAGAATCCCCTGACTCCTATTCAGCTCGCAGCTGAACGACTTAAGCGTCGTTTTCTGAAAGAAATTACATCTGACCCGGAGACATTTGCGCAATGTGCTGACACTATAGTGCGTCAGGTTGGTGATATCGGGCGGATGGTGGATGAGTTCTCGGCATTTGCACGTATGCCGCAGCCAGCCATGCGTGATGAGGATTTGTCGCGTATTATCCGTGAGGTTTTGATTCTTCAGCGTAATGCACATGTAGAAATCACCTACAATGTCACTTTGCCTGAGCGGGGGCCGGTTGTGCGCTGTGACCGCCGTCTGATCAGCCAGGCTTTGATTAACCTTTTACAGAATGCGGCAGATGCCATTGCCATGACGCCAAAACAAGGCGATGTTGATAATAATGAAGAAGACGAAGGTGGAGCAGGTGAGATATGTGTTGCTATCGAAATGAAAGCAGAAACGGTTGAGATTTTAGTGATAGATAATGGTGCGGGACTTCCCTCCGGCGACAGGGACCGTCTGACTGAGCCTTATGTAACTCATAAGGCCAAAGGGACGGGGCTGGGGCTGGCAATAGTCAAGAAAATTATGGAAGATCATGGAGGTCTTATACACCTTCAGGACCGAGCAGAGGGAAGAGGAACTGTGGCTACTCTGATTTTACCGGTGAAAGATTCTTATGGCTCATGAAATCCTGATTGTTGATGACGAACCCGATATCAGAATGCTGGTGGAGGGGATTCTTGAAGATGAAGGGTACACAACCCGGGTCGCAGGTAATTCTGATGCTGCCATTCAGGCTTTTCGTAGCCGCAGGCCAGCTCTGGTTATTCTGGATGTGTGGTTGCAGGGGTCAAAACTCGACGGGCTGGGCATTCTCAGTCTCTTACAGGCTGAAGATTCTTCAGTGCCGGTTATTATGATTTCTGGTCATGGCACCATTGAGACAGCCGTTGCAGCTCTTCAGCATGGTGCTTACGATTTTATAGAAAAACCTTTTCAGGCTGACCGTCTTCTGGTTGTTGTCCGGAGGGCTATCGAGGCTGCACGTCTTACCAAAGAGAATGAAGAGCTTCGTTTGCGTGCAGGGCAGGAAGCTGAGTTATTTGGCAACAGCGTTCTGATCGCGGCTATCAGAAGTCAGATTGAGCGTGTTGCGCCTACAGGCTCCAGAGTGTTGATTACGGGCGCCCCAGGTGCGGGCAAAGAGGTTGCCGCGCGTATGATCCACGCCCGTTCCCGGCGTGCTGATGGTCCGTTTATTGTGCTTAACTGCGCGACTATGGCGCCCGAACGTTTTGAGGGCGAGCTGTTTGGCATAGAAGGCGCAGCCGATGGTACCGGTCGGCGTATCGGTGTCCTTGAGCGCGCACATGGCGGTACTCTGCTGCTTGACGAGGTGGCAGATATGCCGCTCGAAACACAGGGTAAAATTGTCAGAGCCTTGCAGGATCAGACTTTTGAACGGGTTGGCGGTTCCACCCGGGTGAAAGTTGATATTCGTGTTCTCGCTACGACGAACCGTGACCTCCAGGCCGGCATTACAGCCGGGCGTTTTCGTGAGGACCTGTATTATCGTCTGGCTGTTGTGCCTTTGCGCATGCCGGCCCTGCGTGAGCGACGGGATGATATTCCCGGTCTGGCGATGCTTTTTCTGCACAGGGCTGCAGAGCTTGCAGGGCTGCCGCAGCGTGAGCTTTCTGCCGATGCTGTAGCTGCGTTACAGGCTTATGAGTGGCCGGGCAATATTCGTGAGCTGCGCAACCTGATGGAGCGTGTGCTGATCATGCTGCCGGGAAATACGACAGAGCCTATCCGTGCAGAAATGCTTCCCTCAACTGTGGGGGAGGGGGCGCCGGCTTTGCTAAAATTCGATGCCTCAGCAGATGTCATGAGCCTGCCGTTACGTGAGGCGCGTGATATGTTCGAGACACAGTACCTGCAGGCGCAGTTACTTCGTTTTGGGGGAAATATTAGTCGTACAGCGATTTTTGTTGGGATGGAGCGTAGTGCTTTACATCGCAAACTGAAACAACTTGGTGTAACATCAGAAGATCGTGGATCAGCATGAGAGCTGTCATGATAAAGAAAATGTTTCCAGGGTTATAATAAAAAAAGAGAACAGGGCCTCTGAAAATGGAAAAAGAAACTGGCTGCAATGTGCAGGATGCTTTTTTAAGTCAGATAAGGCGTTCACGCGCCTCTGTGACAATCTTTCTGGTGAATGGTGTCAAACTTCAGGGTAATATTACATGGTTTGACGAAACAACAGTTCTTCTGAAGCGTGATGATCAGACACAGCTGATCTATAAACATGCGATCAGCACAGTTATGCCCTCTGTGCCGGTAAATGTTTTTGAAACTGCAGAAGAACCCGTATCCTCTGATAAAGAAATGTTTTTGCGTGACGACTTCCTCTGAAACAAAACCCGCAGCCGTACGCGGCGCTGTTATTCTGCCCTGGCTGCGTGCCACTCAGGAGCAGGACGTCAGAGCCGCTGAAGCACGTCTCGATGAGGCTGTGGGGTTAGCTGCTTCTATTAACCTGGTTATTGTAAGGCAGGCGGTTTTACTGCTGCGCACCCGCAGAGCAGCGACTCTCCTGGGTGTTGGTCAGGTTGAATCTCTGAAAGAGGCAGTTAAGGCTGACCGTATTGATGTTGTGGTTATTGATGCCCGTCTCACACCAGGGCAGCAGCGTAACCTTGAGCGTGAATGTGGCTGTAAAGTTATTGACCGTACGGGTCTGATTCTTGATATTTTTGGTGCGAGAGCTGCAACAAAGGAAGGGACGCTTCAGGTCGAGCTGGCGCACCTTGAATACCAGCGCTCACGTCTTGTCAGGTTATGGACTCACCTTGAACGCCAGCGTGGTGGGTTTGGCTTTCTTGGTGGCCCTGGTGAGACACAGGTTGAAGCTGATCGTCGTATGATCGGTGACCGGATCGTCAGGCTAAAAAAAGAACTCGAGCAGGTACGCCGCACCCGGGGGCTGCACAGGCAGGCCCGCAAGAGAGTGCCATTTCCTGTTGTGGCTCTTGTCGGATATACGAACGCCGGTAAATCGACATTGTTTAATGCCCTGACCGGCGCCGCTGTTTATGCTCAGGACCAGTTGTTTGCAACGCTCGACCCGACGATGCGGGCGATTACCCTGCCGTCTGGCCGGCGTGTTATCCTGTCTGACACGGTGGGCTTTATTAGCGATCTTCCGACCGAGCTGATAGCTGCCTTTCGCGCAACACTGGAAGAAGTGTCTGAAGCTGATATTATTTTGCACGTACGTGATATCGCCCATCCGGACAGCTCTGCTCAGAAAAAAGACGTTTATGGCGTACTTAATGGTATGGCCCAGAGTGGGATGATAGAGCCCGACTGGAGCAATCGTACCATTGAGGTGATGAACAAAGCCGACCTTATGGGTGGGCCCGAGGCTTTTCCTGAAACAGAAGAGACGGTTGCGATTTCAGCCATAACGGGTGATGGCCTGCCACAGCTGATGGCACTGATCGACAGGCATATCACAACGGCTATGATCCTCGTGCGTTATGAGATCCCTCTGGCTGAAGGTGCTGCCTCTGCCTGGCTGTATCAGCATGGAGAGGTCACAGAACGTGAAGATGGTGAGGAACGTATGACACTGACCGTACGTTTACAGCCACAGGATCGCGCACGTTTTGAAATGCAGTTTCGTCACATTCTGGCTGAAGTGCCGTAGCCGGATCGTCAAAAGTGAGAATAGCTGTTGTCGGTGCCGGGGCGGTAGGATGTTATAGCGGTGCCCTCCTGGCGCGGGCAGGCTATGATGTGACGCTGGTCACCCGACCTGCACAGGCTGCTCTTATTCAGGCTCGTGGTATCTTGCTGGAAGAGGGTGGTAAAAAACACACTATCCGGCTTAAAGCGGTTTCTGACAGTCAGTGCCTTCCTGTAGCCGATCTGGTTCTGGTCAGTGTTAAGGCCGGAGATAATGCAGCTGCTGCACCGCTGGTGCTGAGCCTGCTCGGCAAGGATACTGTTATTCTGAGTATGCAGAATGGTGTCGATACTGCAGCGCAGCTGAGTGAACTGACTGGCCGCGAGGTTTTACCCTCTGCACTTTATATTGCTGTTGACAGGGTTGAACCTGGCCACGTTGTGCACCGTGGTGGTCATCATATTATGCTGGGAAGCGGCAAGGGGAGCAGGCTGGCAGCTGCGGCCTTAAACCGTGCAGCCCCCCTGAAGGCTGAGATATCGCAGGATATACCATCAGTATTATGGGAAAAGCTGACAGTAAACTGCGTATATAATGCCCTTTCGGCCATTACCCTGATGCCTTATGCGGCTTTTGGGGAAACAGACGGTGCGGGTGCTGTAATCCAGATGGTTCTGGAAGAATGCCGTGTTGTTGCCCAGGCCTGCGGAGTGACACTTCCTGCGGATATGACGCAGAGGCTCCACCAGATTATACAGTATATGCCCACACAGAAATCTTCAGCTGCACAGGATGTTATAAAAGGGCGGGCGACCGAAATTGAGTTTATTAATGGCTATATTGTGAGAAAAGCTGGTGAGTATGGTATTGCTGTACCGGTTAATTTTACACTTCTTGTTATTATCAGAATGATTGAAAAACGGCTGGCTCAGGAAAAACTGGTTTAGTCAAATTCTGCCGGCAGATCCGGGCAGGTATGAAAGCGGAAGAGTTTATTAATCTGTCCTGGCAGGACACGTCCTTCAGACAAATCTGCCGGAATTTCGTTTTGTGCAAAAAAGCGTATTTCACTGGTTTCTATGCTGGTTGCAGGCTGGCCACCAGTAATTTCTCCCAGAAAAAAAAGTTTGGTAATACTGAAGGGCTCAGGTGGCATATGCTGCTGCGTACCGCGGTCGAGTGCCATAACCAGTCTGGTTATTCTGACCTCATAACCTGTTTCTTCAAAGACCTCTTTTGCGGCATTCTGAGCAGGTGTGTAGTTTGTGTCGGCCCAGCCTCCGGGAATAGTCCAGCGGTTTTTATCGAGAATTTCGCGTACCATTAGTATACGCCCCTGCTCATCAAAAATACCCGCCCGCACTTCGAGTTTAGGCGTGGCATAACCCTGCTGACCTGCAAAAAGAGAGGCGATCTTTACTTCAGAGTCATCACAGCCTGTGGCCATGATATGTGCGGCAAGCTTACGTAAGGTTTCATATCGCTCGCGGTCAAACGGGTCTTTGGCATAAGTGAGGCCTGTCTGAGAAATAGCCTGAATATCACGCGCCCAGAGAAGCCATGCCGGTTCAGTCATTGTTTATTCTCCTTTTGCGGGCTGATTTATATAAAAAAACGGGGGAGCTTTCACTCCCCCGTCGCAGACTTATATCAAAGCCGCCGGATTATGCGTCAATCTTTGTCGCACTCTCATGGTTTATCAGCAGGCTGTCACCATTCGCTGAGACAGGAATAGTCTGTCCGTCATGAATGCTACCCTGAAGCAAAAGCTCAGCCAGAGGGTTTTGCAGGCTGCGCTGCACAACCCGTTTAAGCGGGCGCGCACCATAGACCGGGTCATACCCTTCGTTAGCCAGCCAGGCATGAGCCAGATTATCAAGAGACAGCGTTATTTTGCGGTCATCAAGCAGCTTTTGCAGGCGTGCAATCTGGATATCAACGATCTGAGCCATGTCTGCTTTTTGCAGACGTGAGAACAGAATAATCTCATCCAGACGGTTGAGGAACTCAGGGCGGAAGTGATCGCGTACAATCTTCATCACGCTGGCATGAACAAGGTCAGTTGATTCACCATCTGGCTGGTTTGCCAGCAGTTCAGACCCGAGATTGCTTGTCAGAATGATAATTGTATTACGGAAATCAACTGTGCGTCCCTGACCATCTGTCAGGCGGCCGTCGTCAAGCACCTGCAGCAGAATGTTAAAGACATCCTGATGAGCTTTTTCAACTTCGTCGAACAGAATAACCTGGTAAGGTCTGCGGCGCACAGCTTCTGTCAGCACACCACCTTCCTCATAGCCGATATATCCCGGAGGGGCACCGACCAGACGTGAGACAGCATGCTTTTCCATGAATTCGCTCATATCAATGCGAAGCAGAGCTTTTTCATCATCAAAGAGGAAGCGTGCCAGAGCTTTTGAAAGCTCGGTTTTGCCTACGCCGGTTGGCCCAAGGAACAAAAACGAACCGATGGGGCGGTTAGGGTCCTGCAGGCCTGCACGAGCACGCCGTACGGCATCAGAAACAGCTTTGAGAGCGGCTTCCTGACCGATAACAGAACGGCGCAGTTCATCTTCCATACGCAGCAATTTGGCACGTTCACCTTCAAGCATGCGATCAACAGGCACGCCAGTCCAGCGCGAGACAACAGCCGCCACGCTCTGGTCAGTAACAGCCTGCGAGACGAGATCGCTTTTGCTGCTTTCGGCTTCTTCCTGCTGGGCTGTGGCAATTTTTGCCTGAAGGTCAGGGATGACACCATACATCAGCTCAGAAGCTTTGCCGAGGTTGCCTGTGCGCTGTGCGACTTCAACGTCAGAGCGTGCCTGGTCAAGCTGCTCCTGCAGCTTCTGCACAGCCTGAACACGTTCTTTTTCTGCATGCCAGGTCGCGCTCATGGCATCTGACTGCTCTTCAAGTTCAGTCAGCTCCAGTTCAACAGCTTCAAGACGCTCTTTGCTGGCTGTATCATCCTCTTTACGCAAAGCTTCCCGCTCAATTTTGAGCTGGATGATACGACGGTCGAGTTCGTCAAGTTTCTCAGGTTTGCTGTCAATCTGCATCCGCAGACGGCTGGCAGCTTCATCAATCAGGTCAATTGCTTTATCTGGCAGAAAGCGGTCAGTGATATAGCGGTTTGACAGCGTTGCGGCAGAAACAATAGCCCCATCGGTTATCCTTACACCGTGATGGAGTTCGTATTTCTCTTTAATACCACGCAGAATAGAGATGGTATCAGCCACTGATGGCTCGCCCACAAAAACCGGCTGGAAGCGGCGGGCAAGTGCTGCATCTTTCTCAATATATTTGCGATATTCATCCAGTGTTGTCGCGCCGATACAATGCAGCGTGCCACGAGCCAGCTCAGGTTTGATCAGGTTCGAGGCATCCATTGCGCCATCGGTCCGCCCGGCGCCAACGAGAGTATGCATTTCGTCGATGAAGAGGATAACCTCGCCTTCGGCACTTTCAATTTCTTTCAGTACAGCTTTAAGGCGCTCTTCAAATTCACCACGAAATTTCGCGCCGGCAACCAGAGCACCGAGATCAAGCGAAAGCAGCTTTTTGTTTTTAAGGGCTTCAGGTACGTCACCATTGACGATACGCTGGGCAAGCCCTTCTACAATAGCTGTTTTACCAACGCCTGGCTCACCGATCAGAACCGGATTGTTTTTGCTGCGGCGGGCCAGAACCTGAATGGCGCGACGAATTTCTTCATCACGACCAATAACCGGGTCGAGTTTGCCTGCCTGTGCAACAGCAGTGACGTCACGTGCATATTTTTTAAGCGCATCAAAGCCGGCTTCAGCATTTTCGCTGGTTACGGTGCGCCCTTTGCGGATTGCCGCGACGGCACTTTCAAGCGCAGAGGCAGAGGCGCCGTGCTTTTGCAAAGCCCTGCCTGCGGCTGTATTCGATGCGGCAATGCTGACAAGGAGCCGGTCCTGGGCAACGAAGGAGTCTCCTGCTTTTGCAGCAGCCTGTTCAGCGTCATCAAGGAGGCGAATCAGGTCAGGTGTGGCCTGTGGCTGACCAGCCCCACCACCTTCTACACGAGGCAATTTTGCCAGGGCTTCGGTGTTCGAGGCTTTAATCTGTTCAGGGTTGCCGCCAGCAGCGCGGATAAGGGCAGAAGCTGCCCCTTCGTCGTCGTCAAGCATTGCTTTGAGCAGATGCTCAGGGGTCAGCTGCTGGTTAAAATCACGCAGAGCAATGGTCTGTGCAGCCTGCAAAAAGCCTTTTGACCGTTCAGTAAATTTTGCAATATCCATAATATTCCTCTTGTCCCTCTTATCTCAGGCAACTAAAGGCCGTTTCTCACCCCGGTAAGGCAGTGAGGGGATGAATGCTTCACCCATACTCAGAGATTGGCACCCTCATTTCAACAATCAAGAGCTGTAAGAACAAAATGTTAATATTTTATGCATTTATGTTAAAAAATATGAAACTGATTGATATTAATGTGTTGAATGAAATTATTTAATACTGCCACCCTGCTATACAGGCTGGAGGATGGCAGTATTAATGCGTTAAAAAATATTATTTTTTAACAACGGGCTGGCGCGTTTGTCTGAGGTTTTTAATGAAGTTATCATCAACGTTAAGATGCCCCTTAACCAGGTGAGGCGGGGTCAGAGCCAGCCAGTTATTGAGCGAAATATCTTTATATTTATCAGTGTGAAAGACATTGATGACGCGCAGAGGCTCATCGCCAATATTTTCAATATAATGCGCTAATGTTCTTGGCACATACCCGACATCACCAGGGACGAAGTCAAAGGTCCGGGCATTATTAACCGCATCAAATACCGTCATGCGCGCTTTGCCACTGATATAATATTGCAGCTCGTCAGCATCGGGGTGCCAGTGAACCTCGCGCAGAGCACCAGGATCGAGATCAATGAAAAGTGCAGCGAGGCTGGTAACATCGAAATTGCGTGAGTCGACAACCTGTGTTGCGCCACCTGGATAGGCAGTCGGTGGCACCTGAGAGGCACGGAAAACATATTTATCAGTATAGGTTACGGCGCCCAGTTCTTTACGCACCTGCTCAAGCGGCGGGGGAACAGGCTGACGGAAAATATATTTTTCGCTGGCAGGAATATTGTTAAATGCGGCTTCTGGCAGGCCAAAGTTTTTCGCCAGTACCTCGCGGGGAATGTGAGCAAACAGCTCGGTAACAAGCAGTGTCTGGTTTTCGGAGAAATTGCCATCATTGAAAACAAGAACGAACTCTGTGCCTTCTTCCAGCCCCTGAATAGCGTGAGGGAAGCCAGCCGGTGCAAACCACAGATCTCCGGGTTCAAGATCTTCAATCAGTGTCTGACGCTGGTCATCAATCAGGTAAAAACGCACTTTACCTTTCAGCACATAAGCCCACTCAGCTTCTTTATGCCAGTGCATTTCGCGTACAACGCCGGGGGGGAGGCGCATGTTGACGATAGCCAGCTCTTTAAGAGCACCCATTTCACGGCATGTGACTTCACGTGCCCATCCGCCATCTTCAAGGCGGTTATGTGCCATCGCGAAGGGGAATTTCAGGTTGGGCAGGCCTCCGTTATCGGTCGCAGGTGGCAGGAAAATATCCGGGTTCTGAAGTTCAACTTCCGGGTTGCGCGGGCCTGCAATATCAGCGCCTTTAGAACCTCTGACTGGTTGTTTGAGTTCTGTCATGAAGATAATCCTTTACGATGTGACCTGTAACGGGGTTACAGACCTGTTTTCAGGTGAGAAATGACAGGAAAAAGAGGCCTGATTATTTATACGAACGTGGCCCCTGACGTTGGATCTGAAGTTTTCCGACGATTTTTTGCTATGAGAGCAACTAAAAGAAGAGAAAACGTTGCGATAATTAAAGAAGCATTATCTTTAACTATTTTATCGATGTAGAAACCTAAAGCACCTCCGGAGGCAAATCCTAATAAAACAAAAAAGAAAATGCCTGACCACATCAGGTTGGATTCACCGTTGATGCCGTCTTTTTTGAAAAAACTTTGTGCCAGAAAATTAAAGGCCATCTGCACAACAAAGGTAACTGCGACGTTGCCGTAGAGCATGCCATGATCTTTATGAAAAGCATTGCCCTGCATACCGGCAACAAAGCTGATAGCCAGTGCCAGCACTTCAGGGCGAACAATACCATAAAAAGCTGTGGCGCTGATCAGTGCCAGCCCCAGGCACTCACACCATAGTACAATGATTGTGAAGTTACGCCCTTTTGAAAGAAGTGTCGTCATGACAACACCACAGAAGGCGGAGCCGAGACCAAAAGCAATAACAGAACCAAAGGCAAACCAGAAGGCAGACCAGTCACCCTGTACCAGGCGATACCCAACCTGCACGACGTTACCCGACTGCACGGTAGCAAAGGTCTGTGCATGGTAAAAAGTCCAGGCATTCATCAGACCTGCGCAGAATGCGAGTATAAAGCCTATCCCTCTGTCTTCCATGAGTGGATATTGGTTTTTTCTTAACGTTTCCTGAGAGGAGGCGGCAATCATATCAGTGCTCCAGAAAAGGCCATGAAGATAATCAGCCGCACGATGTAATTGTTTGGTTGCGGAGAATCTTACACTACTGAAAATGTTTGTTTATTGAAAGCCTGATTATATTTTGTCATAAAAATCTTTGTAATGTCAGATAATCTGAGTGTATTTTTTATGAATTTATAAGGGGTTTCTTAAAGGGGAATGTTGCAGAGTGGTATAGTGTCACTGTCAGAGCTGATGACATTCATCATGGATTTTCTTAACATAAATGGTGTTTTCTGATGCTGCCATATGAAGTGACTTCTAACAATTTATGCGAGAAAAAACTGGTTTGGTGAGCTATAAGCGCACTATTTTTTTCTGGTGAAATTTTTCAGGTCAGCACGATATAAAAGCGGCACCTGAGGGGAGCAGATAAACTTCCCTTCTGTCAGGTGCCTCATGCGTCAGATCATATTCTCAGTGATTTTCTTAACTGTTCAGCCGTAATGTGAAAAGCACTGTATCTTAACCCGGGGGCTGGGTAACAGGTGGCGGAGATTTATGCTCAGGGTCTGAAAATCTGGGGACCCGGCCGTGATGCCCAAAATTGACCAGGCGTGCTTCTGCCAGATGTATTTTGCCAAACAGATCAATACGTATCAGCAGCATCGCGCAGATTGCACCGATAAAAGGGGCGGTCAGATAGATCCAGAAATGATGCCATTGCCCGGAGGCCAGAGCTGGCGCGAAACTTCTGGCAAGGTTCGTACTGTTGCCAGAGAGCCAGGCGGTAACCGGGTTCATAAATAAAAAGAAAAAACCGGCAGCCCATGGTGAGAAATATTTAAGAGCCGGGTGCCCCAGAAGCCAGATGATCATAATGACCAGTAAAAAGGTTGTGCCAAATTCTGACATAAAGGGCCATAAAAGCGAGACATCAGGGTTAGGCATTGTAGCGGCAAAGCTAACACTTGCCATCGCTCTGTCCCAGAAGGGAAACAGCGCGCCGGCTCCCATAAGCAGCGCAATGCCCAAACAGGCCCCGATAAGCTGCGCCAGAATATAACCCAGTGTGTCGATCCATGTGAGGCGGCCATACATGTAAAATGCGAGCGAAACAGAAGGGTTAAGGTGTGCACCACTGACTTTGCCAAAGCGCGTATAAGCTGCAATGCCACCTGAAAGGCCAAAACACAGTCCGCATAATGCTGTTTGCAATACGGCATGGCTGGCCAGATGCTGGCCAAGGGGAATATGTGTTGAGAGAAGGAGCGTATTAGAGACAACACCGCAGATGATCAGAACCGCAGTGGCGAGGCTTTCACATCCATAAAGCTTCCAGTGCAGGGGGCGGTCAGGGCGTGGCTGCCCGGCCAGAGGACGATCTTCAGTATGTTTTTTAAAATGCAGAACAGACACAGTACCAGGGGTTCCTTTTGAAAAACTGTTTTACAACGGTTCTGCACAGGCCCGGTGAACGGCTGGTGAAGTATTGACTTTACGGAGGCAGGTGCAGCGGAGCTCCCGTTTAAAGGAAGCTCCTCTGTATTTTACGCAGCGTTCAGCTGTGCTTCAGCAAACTCATAGTTAGCAAGTTTGTCGAGGAAGTTTGTGATGTAGTCAGGACGACGATTGCGGAAGTCGAGGTAGTAAGCGTGCTCCCATACGTCGAGACCCAGCAGTACTTTACCGTGGCCTTCGGCCAGAGGGTTTGAGCCGTTAGCTGTTTTGGTTACAGCCAGCTTGCCGTCTTTACCCAGAACAAGCCATGCCCAGCCAGAACCGAACTGAGAAATAGCAGCCTGTTTGAACTGCTCACGAAAAGCTTCGTCGCTGCCAAAGTCGCTGGCAATTTTAGCAGCCAGTTTTGCAGGTACTTTGCCGCCGGCAGGAGAAAGGTTCTGCCAGAACAGGATGTGGTTCCAGTGCTGACCAGCATTGTTAAATACAGGAGCCTGTGCGGCATCGCCTTTAACAGCCAGGATGATTTCATCCAGAGACTTGCCTTTAAGTTCAGGCTTGGCTTCAACAAAGTTGTTGAGAGCTGTTACATATGCCTGGTGGTGCTTGCCATGATGCAGTTCAAGCGTTTCCTGGCACATGCCGCGAGCAGCAAGCGCATTTGGGGAATAAGGAAGAGCTGGCAGTTCGAAAGCCATTATTTTATACTCCGTCAAAATGAAGGACGGCGGAGTGCCGTGACTACAGAGCTATGAAGCTGAGGCTGACACGTCAAGGGACAGTCCTGGTTAGTGTGCCCCTCAGAACCCTGCCTCACACAGTTGTGCTTATGCTAAATACGGCATTTTCATTCGTTTCAGCGTATGTCACACAGCGTTGTCGAATATTATTTATTATCTTTTCATAATGACCTGTACCGGTCACAAAGCGTGGTGTGCGATCTATGCAGGGTGTTCAGACTTTTGAAAAATACGTTTTTAAAGCTGACCCGGATCGTGCCTTATGTGCAAGTTTTTTGCCGGAACCTGCCCGACAGAATATTTTTTTGCTCCTTGCGTTTCATGACGAAATAACCAGAGCCCTTGTGCCTGGTCGTTCAGCTACGATTGCAGGCCCGATGGCGGCCTATATCAGGTTGCAGTGGTGGCGCGACGTGCTTGAGGGCACCCGTCCGCCTGAGCACGAACTGGCTCCGCTGTTGCTCAGTGCTCTGCAGGCAAAAAAATTTCGCACCGAAACAGTTACGGACCTTCTGGAGGCAAGGGAAAGTGAACTGTCGGCAGAAGGGGATCCGTCATCCTGGGCTGCGATGATGCTCAAAGGCAGTGGTGGCCTTCAGCGCGCTGTGGGTGAGGCGCTGGGCATTACAGATGCAGAGACGCTCGACGGTCTTGCCGCATGTGGTGCAGCTTATGGTGCAGGGGCAATGCTTCGCCACTGGCCGGTGCTGCAAAAGGCGGGCGGGCGTTATCTTTTTCCTGGTGAGGCTGATGGGCTCAGGCAGGCAGGCTTTGTGTTTCTGGCTGAGGCAGAGCAGAAAATCGCGAAGGGGTCGCTTGCGGCAAAGGCTGCATTGCCAGCCGTGCTGGCGCGTCGTGACCTGCAGCGTGATAGTAATCAGGCCGGCCGCCCCAGAGGCCTTGGGGATAAATGCGCCGTTATTGCAGCCGGCCTGAAAACACGCTGGTCAGGCAACAAAACCTGACCAGCAGGATTATTAATGCCGTTCAGGCATCATTGGCCGTCATATGCTCCATAATGCCGATCAGAGCAGAATAGTCTGAATCAGGCGAAGCGCGTTTTGTCAGTGAGAGCTGTTGCGTAACAGCTGCCAGTGTTGGCACAGGCACAGCCTCGCGTGCAGCGGCATCCACAAACAGGCGCATATCCTTCTGCATCAGGCGGGCAGGGAACTGAGGTGAGAAGTCACCATTTTTGGCTGCGAGGATTTTGCGTTTGTGGTGCGGCGAAATAACGGCCACATTATCAAGCGCGTCAAACAGCATTGACCGGTCAAGGCCTGCTGCCAGCCCATAAGCAATACCCTCTGCAACGGCAGCAAGGCCTGCACCCATAATGGCGTTAATGACGAGTTTGAGGCGCGCACCACTGCCGGCGGGGCCGGCATGGATCGTAATTTTACCAATGATGTCAAAAACTGGTTTCGCACGGGCCAGTTCTTCGTCTGTACCACCGGCAAGAACAACAAGAGCGCCTTTATCAGCCTCGGGTGTGCTGCCTGAAACCGGGCAGTCTATGACAACCGCGCCACTTGCCTGGCCAGATTCGTACAATCTGGTTGTCGCTTCGGGAGAGACAGAACTCGTGTTAAGCAGTAATGCCCCTTTTTTAATACCGCTGAGTGCTCCGTTTTCTCCATACATAGAGGCGGCAAGAGCCTCATCGTCAGGTACGCACACTAAAACGATGTCAGCGTTACGGGCGACGTCTGCCGGAGCAGGTAAAAAAGAGACTGAGCCATCTCCCCCTTTGCCAGAGGGCGTGTAGGCAATAATGCCATATCCGGCCTGCTTAAGGTGAGCAGCCATACGGCAGGCCATTGCACCAAAGCCAATGAACCCAATAGTCTGAGAGTGTGCCATGCGCTGTGTTCCTTATCTTTATATGTCTTCACGAGCATTATGGTAATATGCGCCGGTATGCCCATAACTGACGACCGGGCGACTATCCAGCAGGGATAATGAACTATGACAGTCTATCGCTATCCACGACCAGCCCCTTCAGAGATCACTCCGCGTCATTTGTTTCTTTCTCGCAGAAAAATGATAGCCTCAGCAGCTATGGGCGTGGCAGCAGCCGGTGTGTCGCCTTATTCTGCTCTGGCAGCAGAGGCAGGGCGGATTGACGGGCGGGGCTGGCCTGCGCCTGATAAGCCGACATCGCTGAATGATATTACGCATTATAATAATTTTTACGAATTCGGGACGGATAAATCTGATCCTGAAGCTTTATCAGGTGATTTTGTTTCAAGGCCCTGGCGTGTGCAGGTTGACGGGCTGGTTGACCACCCGAAGGTGTGGGATATTGATGAACTGATCCGTCAGTTCGGGCAGCAGGACCGCCTGTATCGTATGCGCTGTGTTGAAGCCTGGTCGATGGTTATTCCGTGGAACGGGTTTGAGCTTGGTGCGCTGTTGCGTGCAGTCTCACCTAAAAGCGAAGCCCGTTACGTTGCGTTTACCTCTGTCGTCAGGCCTGAGCAGATGCCGGGGCAGAGAGGCGGGGCATTTTCTCTGACATGGCCGTATAGTGAGGGACTGCGGCTTGATGAAGCAATGCATCCGTTAACTATTCTGGCAACAGGTGTGTATGGGCAGACGATGCCAGCACAAAACGGCGCGCCTGTCAGGCTGGTGGTGCCATGGAAATATGGTTTTAAAGGCATCAAGTCGATTACGCGCATTACGCTCACCGATAAACAGCCGCCTGCAAGCTGGAACGTCATGGCCCCGAATGAATATGGATTTTATGCCAACGTGAACCCTGCTGTTGATCACCCGCGCTGGAGCCAGGCAAGTGAGCAGATTATTGGGCAGGGGAGTTTGTTTTATACAGCACGTAAACCCACTCAGCTTTTTAACGGATATGCAGAGCAGGTAAGCGGGCTTTATAAAGGCATGGATCTGAATAAGGATTTTTAGGTGATGTCAGGGCGGTCAGTCTCTTCGCGACAAAAAAACGGGTTTACTCCCGTTAAAAGGCAGGTGCTGCTTTATCTGTTTTTTCTGGCTCCGTTCGTGTTTGACCTTACAGCCGGTGTTATGGGCAATCTGGGGCCTGACCCTGCACATTACTGCCTGCATGATTTTGGTCGTTATGCGATACGTTTTTTACTGCTCTCCCTCGCAATTACGCCGCTAAAGCGCTTTGCAGGGGTTGATCTTATGCTCTGGCGCCGGCCGCTGGGCCTGCTGGCGTTTACTTATGCTGCGCTACATATTTTCTTTTATGTGGTTGTGATCAGACATGTTGATACGCATGTTTTGTGGCGTGATGTCACAACACGCCCTTTTCTGATTTTTGGTTTGCTGACTTTTTTAATTTTGTTGCCCCTGGCGCTGACGTCAACCCGTAAAACAATAAAGGCACTGGGGCGCTGGTGGCGGCCTTTGCATCGTCTGGTGTATGGTGCGGCTATCCTGGCCAGTATCCATTATATGATCGCGTTTAAAACGTGGCATGTGCAGCCTTTTGTGTATGCTGCTCTGGTTTGTATTTTCCTGTCTTTTCGTCTGATCAGGAAAGGTCGCACCCCGCGCCGTGCCTGAATGTAAGAAAATAACAGCCTGTGATACAACAAATATGACGACAAAAGAGATGAGCGGCAGGCTTGCATTTGCAGGTGAGGGGGTCCATGCTGCTCACTGCAGATGATATGTTTCTTTTGATTAGACATCCTGACAGAAAGTATTACGATGCGAATGAAATTTTTGCTTGCTGGTCTTGCTGGTTTTGCTCTGATGACACCGGTAGTCCATGCCGATACACTGCATAACGACTGGGAAAATTATAAAGCCGGGCGCGCTCTTAAACGCCTCTCCGGCGAGGGACAGAAAACTCTTACTGATGTTTTCCAGATTCAGGCTCTGCTGAACCAGGGAAAAACCAGCGAAGCTCTTCCTCTTCTGGCTGATGCTCAGAAAAACCTGCAGGCTGCGGGTCTGTCAGAGAAAAAATTTCTTGCAGATGAAAAACAGCTGACGGCCGCTTCAGGTCATGTGGCTGCACCTGCACATAAAAGCACGACCGGCACAGTAACCTGGATCCCCGTTGGTGGTCAGTTTGTTGTTGATGATACGCTGGTGCCTGAAAAACAGCAGGCTGTTAAATCAGCTAACGATAAGCTGAAAGCTGGTCAGACGGATCAGGCAGCACAGGTATTTCAGGTGGTCGGTCAGGACAGTGACCTGATGATTGCTCTGGCACCTCTGAACGATACTCTTGCCAGTCTGCACCGCGCTGAAGTTTTCGCTGAAGCGAAACAGAGCAAGGAAGCTCTGGATGCGATTTCAGATATCCTGAATGGCATTATTTTCATTTCTGATAATGTATTTATTACGGCAGCACCTCCTCCTCCGGGAGCAGCTGCGCCTGCTGCAGCTGCACCGGTGAAAAAGTAAGTTTTTATGCTTTCCCCGCTGTTATAAAGCGGGGAAAGTAGTTTTTAGTGTTGGTTACGCGATTTTTCTCAGAAGAGCTGCAGAGCTCTGGTCAACATTGATAAATGTGACCGTTTTTCCTTTGCCTCGCAGGCGGGCTGCAATTTTCTCCACTGTATCCGCCGCACTTATATCCCATATTCTTGCCTGACTTAAGTCGAGCACAATTGTGCTTTCCGGTGCCTGAAAATCTATGGCATCGTTAAGAATGTCAGTTGAAGCAAAGAAGATTTGTCCCGCAACATAGTATGTTATGGTCTGTGCATCGGCACTGGTTTGGCTGGTGACATGTAAAAGCTTCATTACCTGAAATGAGAAAAACAAACCATTCAGCAACACGCCACAGGCAACGCCGGCTGCAAGGTCGTGCGTGAGAATAACAACACCCACAGTAACCAGCATAACAGTTGAGGAGAGGCGGGGGTGACGTATAAGCTCGTTAAGAGATGACCATGAAAACGTGCTGACAGAAACCATGATCATAATGGCAACCAGTGCAGCCACGGGCACTTTTGCAACGAAATCGTGAAAAACTACCAGCAGAAGAAGCAGAAAAGCACCAGCCGTAAAGGTTGAAAGTCTGCCTTTGCCACCATAGCGCAGGTTGCCAACAGTCTGACCAATCATACCGCAGCCAGCCATGCCGCCAAAAAGGCCTGCGAGAATATTTGAAATCCCAAGCCCGGTGCATTCCATTCGTTTATTGCTGTGAGTGTCTGTCATTTCGTCAACAACAGTGGCGGTCAGCAAAGATTCAAGAATACCCACCATGGCCATTGCCACAGAATATGGCAGCACTATTTCTAAAGTTTCTAACGACCAGGGCACAGCAGGCAGAGTAAAGGCAGGCAGACCTTTTGGTAAGGCACCCAGGTCTGCAACGACATGAACCGGCATCGGCCAGACCATTGTTACTGTTGTGAGTGCCAGGATGCAGATAAGAGGGGATGGGATGGCAGTTGTTATTCTTGGCAGAAGATAAACGATCGCCAGCCCCAGCGCGATCAGACCATAGGTCTGCCAGCTGACATGGATCATTTGTGGCAGCTGGGCTGAAAAAATCAGAATAGCCAGCGCGTTGACAAATCCTTTCTCAACATCGCGCGAAACAAAACGCATCATGCTCTGTAGTTTTAGCGCGCCAAAAAGAATTTGAATAAGGCCAGCCAGGGCGGTGGCAAGCAGCAGATACTGAAAGCCGTGGCTGTGCACCAGGCCGGCTGCGACCAGAGCAACTGAACCTGCCGCGCCCGAAATCATACCGGGCCGGCCGCCTGTTATGGCAATGGCAATGCTGATGACAAAGGAGGCAAAAAGGCCGACCTCAGGGGCAACACCTGCAGCGTAGGAGAAAGCGATAACTTCAGGAATAAGAGCGAAGGTTCCCACCATGCCGGCAAGAATGTTTTTGACAGGACTGTCTGTCCATTCCCGGATGTACTGGTTAACGGTCACACAAAACCTTTCTGTCTCAAAGACGATACTGTTCTGTTTATTAAAAAAGGGTGAGCGAACAGTTTATCGTGACAGAGCCAGGAATGTAAGAGCTGAATACCCTCAGCATGTTAGCCTGTGGTGTGTGAGGGTATAGCGCGGCTCAGAACTCAGCGCGGATGGAGCCAAAGAACTGGCGCGGAGCACCAAGCAGAATGGACTGATTGTTAAAAGCGCTGTTGTTTGAGTTATCCATCGTGAAACCGTTTTGCCCCATTGTTGAGGCATATTTCGTGCCTGACAGGTTATAGATGTTAAAAGAGAACACGATCTTATGCACATTAAGCGCACGTTTTGAGCTAAGGCCTATGTCATGAAGGGTATAAGACAGACCAAGATCGCTCATCCAGTAGGGAGCCATTTTGAAGTCACCAACATAGTCAAAGCTGCGGCGGCTGTAATATTGCGCATCAACATAGGCTTCAATGTTGTGATACTCGTAAGAGAGGCGCGATTTATACATAAATTTAGGGTAGGCAACGACCTGATGGTTTTTTGTATTATAGGTTTTGCCACCGCTTGAAATGTTCTGATCATAGACTGAATGATTGTAGCTTACGCTGTTAAACAGTGCCAGGCGTGGAGCCAGCATAACTGTAATGCCGGCATCAACACCATTCATGGTGACACCGCCTACGTTCTGCACTGTGGCCGTTGTGTTTGAGAGCAGGGCACCACTGCCTGTGTTTGAAAGAATTTGTTGCAGGCGGTTGTTAAAGTTTGTCCGGTAAAGATACAGACTGGCCTGAACAATTTTGTCGGTATAGCGATAGCCCGCGGCAAAGGTCCATGCAGTTTCGGGACGCAGAGAGTCCTTTGTCGCGTTATAGGCTGCCTGTGAGACGGCCATTGGCGCGTTGCTGGAGTTATAGCCTGACTGAGAATAGGCATGGGCATTTTTAGAAATATCAAAGAAAATCTGGTGTTTTCTCAGGAAAATCCAGTCAGCACTGATATGTGGCAGAAAAGCATAAGCTGTTGTCAGGCTCTGGCTGCTGGTGAGAGTGGGGTACATCAGGCTCCAGTTTTGTGCATCGCCAACCCGTGTGACATTTTGCATAGATTTAAAGCCAAAATGCAGAGCAAGTGACGGTACAGGGTGCCAGGTGTCCTGCACAAAGGCCGTGAATGTATTGGTATTATACTGCTGACCCCAGAGGGTACGTCTGGGTACGCCTTTAAAGCTGCCAAACGGGTTCAGGGGAGAGCCCTCACCAGGCAAAGGCTGCTGATATGCATAGGCAAAGCTTGAGTAATGGTTGTTTTCATACCATACGCCAGCTGAAATGGCATGATGTCCTATAGAATAATTAAATGATGAAAGAATGCCATAACGCTCGATATAGGGTTTGCGCACCTGTTCAAAAATACGCCCGCCATTAAGGCGTACTTTATCGTCTTCAACCGGGCAGGGGCTGGCTGTGGGGTTTGAGCAGGCATAAGGGTTGGCATAGGTGCCGTGCCCGGTTTCCTCATGGCCATAAAATGTGGTTTTCCAGCGTAGTTTATTTGTCAGCAGCAGGTCAGCTGTTACCCCGCCAAAGTAATCCCCTGATGTCGCTGTGCTGTCATAATAAGAGGCATCTTTCGGGTCGTTAATATTTTTATATGATGCCGGAAATTTTCCTTCCGAAGCGTTATAGGCATTCTGCCAGGCGTTAGGCAGCCCATAAAAATTATCAATATAATAGCCGTTATTCTTCAGCCAGTTGGGCGTATAATCCTGGTAGTTGACCATTTGTAGCTGGTCCCAGTCAAAAAAGGCTGACACCTGGCTTTGCCTGCCAATGGGTTGTACCAGCTTGGCGTTGACCTGTTGCATAAACTGGTCACCGCCGCCTTTCCATTTATCTGTCTGGTTACGCATATAAGAGGCATAAAATTTTGTGCCGCTGTCGTTCAGTCTGCCAGAATCAAAACGGAAAAAAGAGTGGTATAGCGCATTACTGCCAAAGGTCTGGTTAATCTGCCCACCCATTTTGTCCCGCGGTGATGAGGAGACATAGTTGATCGTGCCCCCCAGATTGTTGGTGCTGGCGGATGATTCAGCTCCGGCGCTCTGGGTGACATCAAGGCGTTCAACATTTTCAGATGAAATGGCCTGGATAGGGTTCAGACCATTATAGTTACGAAAAGTAGGTTCACCCAGCGGCATACCATCAAGGGTCATACCAATAGCCGTTTGCTGGAAGCCATGCATGTAGAGCTGGTTAGAGTAAGTGTCGAGACCTTGCGGATCGTCAGACTGAAACTGCACACCGGGCATTTGCGCCAGAGTTTTAAGGGGGTTGGTGCCGGGTACCTGCTGCTCAAGAATCTGGTGTCTGAGCGTTATTTGTGAAGAGCGCAGAATATGGCGGCCGCTTACAGCCAGTTCTTCAGACTGAGCGACCGGGGCGGCTCCCTTTTTTTTCTTTTTGGGTGCTGCGGTATGAGCGGGGTGAGATGTGTTGCCTGTATGTAAGGTCGCAGCATGTGTCTCGGCCAGGAAAAATATGCCGCATACCGGCAGCCATCTGACTGAGGAGAAAATTTTCATGCGAAAACCTTTGGGTAAAACATAAGGGCGAATTCCACTGCGGTTAGCATAAGACGCCCTGAATTTTTAGATATAAACATGATCATCGTAAGTTTGATTAATAAATAAATAAGGCAGTGAAACATAAATATCACACAAAATAAAACGTATATTAAAAATAAACGAATTAATTTCGTTGTTTTTTATGTGATTTCTGTAATATGCTACAAAAATCGTGGAAACATTCTGTGTGCTCATAATGTGCAGCGTGAAGGATGAGTATGATGGCGTTAGCAGTTTATCAGAATAACTTTACAGGCAAGGCAGCTCAGAAATGGCAGGTCAAACGCCTGTCATCTCATATTGGTGCTGTCGTTAAGGGCGTGGAGCTGCATAAGCCGCTCTCTGTCTCTGATATCGCCTCTCTTCGTGGTCTTTTGCTTCAGCATCAGGTGCTGTTTTTTCGTGATCAGGAAATTACACCGCGCCAGCATCGTGACCTTGGTCTGGCATTTGGCTCGCTGCACCGGCATCCTGTTTATCCTACGGTGCCTGATGTGCCTGAGGCCATTGTGCTTGATACTGCTCAGAATGACCTGAAAGATAATGCCTTGTGGCATACAGACGTCACATTTTCTGAGACACCGCCTATGGGGGCCATCCTGGTCGCCCGCCACCTGCCTGAAATAGGCGGAGATACGCTATGGGCCAGTGGCACAGCCGCCTATGATGCTTTGTCAGAGCCTATGAAAGTCCATCTGGACAATCTGACCGCATTGCACGATTTTACACGGTCCTTTCCTTTGTCACGTTTTGGACGAACGGAGGAGGAACGTCGTCGCTGGGCTGAAATTCGCAACAGCCATTTGCCTGTTGAACATCCGGTTATTCGTGTGCATCCTGAAACCGGACAAAAAGCCATTTTTGTTAATGAGGGTTTCACGACAGAAATCTGTGATGTTGATGCTGAGGAAAGTGCAGCATTACTGGCGTTTTTATTTCGTCATATGGCGCGTCCTGAATTTCATATGCGCTGGTCCTGGCGTGCGGGTGATGTCGCATTCTGGGATAACCGCATCACACAACATTATGCGACGGATGATTACCGGCCCAGTCGCCGTATTATGCATCGCATTACCATTCTGGGAGACAAGCCTTTTGGTCCGGCAGATAAACCCGTTTTGTGACAGTGACTGTCGTGCGTAAAAGCCCGGTTTCTTCAGATGTAACACAGAAGAAACTGGCTGACTGGCACGTTTCTATGATCTCTGTTGGCGGCATTATTGGCGCTGGTCTTTTTATTGGTACTTCTGCGACAATCTCTGCCGCCGGGCCTTCTGTGCTTGCCTCTTATCTGCTGGCTGGTGCGCTTGTCTGGGTTGTGATGATTTTGCTCGGGCGTCTGGCCCGTTATCACAAAGGGCAGGGGTCGTTTATTTCACATATTTCGGGTGTTCTTGGGCAACGAAGCGGGTTTGTTGCCGGCTGGAGCTATGCTTTTCTGTGGGTCGTAACCGGAGGGGCGCAGGCTGTTGCCGGGGGGCTGATCCTCAATGACCTGTTTGCTATCCCGGCTTTTGCCGGGTCTGCTGCTCTGATTGTTCTCGCACTTTTACTTAATACCATGCCTGTGCGGGCCTATGGGAAAAGTGAGGTAATTTTGTCAGTGCTCAAATTACTGAGTCTGACATTATTTGTCGGCCTTGGCGTTTACTGGTTTGCAAAAACACCTGATTCCGTAAATCTGGTTCACGCAAATCTTATGGGGCATGGCGGTTTTTTTCCTTTTGGCCTGTGGGCTGTCCCGGTTGTTGTGCCAATGATCGTGCAGACTTTTACCGGTTGTGAAATAGCTTTTGTTGCCTCTGCTGAAAGTGATGAGCCTGAGAAGAATATCCGGCGTACAGTTCTGCGTGTTCCGTTTCTGGTTTTACTGTTCTATCTGGGGTCAGTACTGGTTATTTTGTGTCTCAGACCCTGGACTGACGTACATTCGGGCCATTCGCCATTTTTGCTGGTGATGGATTATCTGGCATTCCCGTTCGCTGGTTCTGCGGTCATTATCATGACGCTTGTGGCGGTGATCTCCTGCCTTAATTCATCGAAATACGTTGTGTCACGCGTGTTGCGCGAGCTCTCAGACCTGGGCTGTGCCCCGGCAAGGCTGGCTTATTCCTCACGTTATGGGGTGCCATTACGGGCCGTTGCCCTGAGTACAGTGTTTGAAGTGCTGATAGTGTTGTCCGCTGTCTGGTCTCCTTCACATGTCTATGCGATTCTGCTTGGGGCTTCAGGTACATTAATTTTGTTCGTTTATTTTATGGTGTCTTTGTCCTGTCTGCGGCTCTCACGTGCTCAGGCACTAAGGGCGACAGGCTTGCTGGCCAGTATTTCAGCTCTGCTGATGGGTTTTTTGTTCCTCGTCATCCCGCTTTTTCCTGAAAGCAGACTTGATGGCCTTATAGCCTTTGTATTTATCGCTCTTGCAACTGGTGTCAGTTTCAGAGTGCTGCGCTCTTCTGATGGTGATTGCGCCGGATAGGAGGAGTGTTCTATTGGGGGAGTATGGCTATGATACGCAGTGACACCCCCTTTCTTGTCTGGATACTGGCCGGTGAAGCCAGTGGAGATGTGCTTGGCGCCCGTCTGATGTCTGCCCTGCGGGCTTATGCGCCGGCTGTACGTTTTGTCGGAATAGGTGGCACACGCATGGAGGAGGAGGGGCTTCAAAGTCTTTTCCCTATGCGTGACCTGGCAGTGATGGGCCTGGTTGAAATTCTGCCGCGTGTTCGTGCCCTTTCTGCTCGTCTTGATCAGGCTGTTGAAGATGTTGCGCGCCAGAAACCCGATCTCGTTATTACTATCGACAGTCCTGGTTTTGCGCTGCGTCTGTTAAGGCGTATTGCAGGGCAGGCCTGTTTGCGTGTGCATTATGTTGCTCCGCAGGTATGGGCCTGGCGACAAAAGCGGGTGAAAAAATTCCCAGGTTTGTGGGATGAACTTCTGTGCCTTCTGCCTTTCGAGGAGGATTTTTTCAGGCAGCATGGCTTAGTGGCTCGTTTTGTCGGCCACCCGGTTATTCAGTCTTCTGCCTGTCAGGGAGATGCTGAGCGTTTTCGTCGGAAATACCGGCTTTCAGAGAGTGCCCGCGTACTGGTGCTGATGCCCGGCAGCCGTCGCTCTGAAGTGCCCCGCCTGTTGCCAGTGCTGGGTAAAATGCTGACCCTTTTACAGCGTATGATGCCAGATGTTGTGCCGGTTATTCCGGTTTCTCCTGTCGTGGCTGCTACAGTCCTGCATCAAACAGCACAATGGCCGGTAAAGCCGGTTATTGTAACGGATATTGAAGATAAGCATGATGCCTTTGCAGCTGCCGGCGCCGCTTTAACAAAATCAGGTACATCAACACTTGAGCTGGCAATGGCAGGCGTGCCAATGGCAGTTACTTATCGGGTTAACCCGCTTACGGCTATGATGGCGCGCAGGCTTATTCGTGTGCCTTATGTGGCTATGGTTAACCTGCTCGCTAAGCGGGAAATTGTGCCTGAGCTGTTACAGGAGAAATGTAACCCGCACACTCTGGCTCGCGCTGTACAGCGTCTTTTTGATAAGCCCGAAGTTGCTCTGAGGCAAAAAGCAGCTTTTAAAGAGGTTATCAATAGCCTGAAAGGGCCGGAGGGGCGCCTGCCGGCTGACGCCGCCGCCCAGGAGGTGCTGACTCTGCTGGTCAGGCGCGGTAAAATTATACCGCGCTGAATGTCAGGATAAAGCGTTAGTTTTAATGTTTATGTGGTCTGGCATAGAGCTGACCGGGGTCGATTTCAGGCTTGCTGATTTCTTTCAGGCCATCCTCTGTGAACGAGCGGTAAAAGCAGCTTTTACGGCCTGTGTGGCACGCAACACCAGTCTGGTCGACAAGCAGCAGAACAGCATCGCCATCGCAGTCAAGGCGCGCTTCAATCAGTTGCTGGGTCTGGCCTGAAGTTTCGCCTTTACGCCAGAGATTCTGGCGGCTGCGTGAATAGTAACATACGCGGCCGGTTTGCAGAGTTTCTTCAAGAGCCTCGTGATTCATCCAGGCGAGCATCAGAATTTCGCCGGTGTCGTGTTGCTGTGCAATGGCGGCAATAAGGCCATTACTATCAAATTTAACATTATCAAGCATCAGGCTGAGAGTCTGTGCGTCAGGTGCTTTGCGGGTCATGGTTGTGAGTTTTCCGAAGAAGAGAGGGCGTCAATAGCGGGTTTAAGCCATTCCGTCGGGCGGGGTGTCAGCGTGATACCATCGCAGGTGAGGGGGCGTTCAAGAGCTGAAACTTTAAGAAGAGCCAGGCCGATATGATCCTGTGATGAGCGCATGGTACCAACTTCTGCCTCACCTGCAAAAACAGGCGTGCCAGGTGCAGGCAGGGGATGCGTTGCGGCAACAGGCACCAGGCGACGTTTGAGCAATGTGCGGTAATGCATGCGGGCGGTTACTTCCTGGCCCATATAGCAGCCTTTGGTCCAGGACAAAGCACCCAGCAGGTCCATATTGGCTTCAGCTGCAAGGGTGCGCCCCTGTTCGCAGTCCTGCACGCCATCTGGCAGGCCGAGTGCCAGGCGGTGCAGGTTATAATCGCTTTCTGTTGCTGTTTCAGCTGTTTCAGGCGGGGTATCAATCAGCCGCCATCCGGCCTCAGCTCTGCGTGGATCAGCGAATACAACAGCATTTTCGGCAATGTCTGCGGCGGGCCTGCTGCCCCATGCGGCACAGACTGTCAGGCCTGTCAGCTCAAGCTGTACATCCGAGCGGAGTTTAAAGCGTGAAAGCTGCTTTTTAAGGTCTTCAGCCTGTGTTGCAGCGCAGTCGAGTAACAGGCATGTGTCGTCCGGGTCCTGAATAACAAAAAAATCAGCCTGCCAGCGGCCCTGCGGGGTGAGAATAGCTGACCATAAAGCCGGCGTTTCGGGGGAGAGTGTTGTGAGGTCGGCTGTTATCAGTCCCTGCAAAAGCTTAATGCGGTCAGGGCCTGAGACTTTAATAACCGTCCGGCCTGTTAGCCGTACGAGGTGTGAGGGTGTAGCGGATGACATACTGCTCTCTCCCTGATGGATATGTTGTGTTAACTTAGGCACTTAGTGTTTCAAAAACATCACCCTGGGAGGGCAGGGCACGTATGTGGGTGCGGTGCCACAGGGCGTAAAAAAGCAGGGTCCATGCTGCGGGGGCTGCTTTTCGGCCTGAAGCTTCTTTAAACAAAGCACGCACACGGTCAGGATGTGCAATGGCCTGAATGCTGTCCTGCCTGGCAACGAGGTCACCGAGCCTTTGTCCCTGTTGTGCAATCCAGTGGCCGACAGGAACTGTAAAGCCCTGTTTGGGAGCAAAAGGGCGGGCTGCCGGGCAGTGCTGTTCAAGCCAGCGGCGCAGCAGCCATTTTCCTTTGTTTTTATTTACACGCAGTGTGTCAGGCAGTCGCCAGGCGCAGGCAGCAATAACCGGGTCGAGGAAGGGAGTTCGTCCTTCAAGACCATGAGCCATCAGGCAGCGGTCAAGCTTCAGCAGCAGGTCGTTAGGCAGCCATTCAGCAACATCAACGCTCTGCACAGCTGAAAGAGGAGATGGTGGTGCAGGTATCATGCCTTCGGTCAGGCTGATTCCATCGCGCCAGCCTGCAGGAGATGCACGTAAGACATCAAGTCCGTCAAACATACCTTTGCGCCACATCGGGCGTTTGCCTCTCCACCATGGGCGCGTGGCTGAACGATAACGCCCGTAGCCACAAAACAGTTCATCGCCACCTTCCCCGGAGAGGACAACGCGTACCTCTTCAGCTGCTTTGCGGGCCAGAAACCAGGTGGGAATAATAGCGTAATCAGCCGCGGGGTCATCCATGCAGGCAACTATGGCTGGCAGGTGCTGCCATACCATGGCTTCTGTGATGCTGACTGTTTCATGTTCTGCCTGTGCTGCCTGTGCCAGTTCACGGGCGATGTCAGATTCATCAGCGGCAGTGCTGCCAGAGAAGGTTGCTGTCCATGTAAGTAATTTTTCTGAAGTATTCAGGCGCCTCATACCAGTTAACAGGCTGGCACTATCAATGCCGCCGGAAAGGAACAGGCCAAAAGGTACATCTGAACGCTCATGAGCAGCAATGCTATCCATCAGGGCCTGGTCGAGCGCTGCCAGTGCTTCTGTTTCAGACGTGAAGGGCGTCAGGGAAGAGGCCCTGGGCAGAGCAGGCTGCGTTTGTCGTTTAATGATGCGCCCGCTTTGAATGTGCAGTGTCTCGCCGGGCATAACCCGCTGAATACGCTCGAATAATGTATTTCGCCCGGTTGTGAACTGAAGCTGCAGTAGTTCGTGGAGAGCGTCTGTGCGTTCAGCCCGTGCGACAAACCCTGCCTGTAATAACACTTCAGGTTCTGAGGCAAAGGCAACGCCAAACTCACCTTCTGTGATGTAAAGGGGTTTAATACCAAACGGATCGCGCGAGAGTAACAGCAGGTCGCGTGAACTGTCATAGAGCGCAATGGCGTACATGCCCCTCAGGCAGGCAGTATAATCAGCGCCGGTCTGTTCCCACATGACCAGGGGCGATTCGCAGTCACTGCCGGTTTTAAACCGATCTTTGCCAAAAGCCTGACGGATATGCAGGTCATTATAGATTTCGCCGTTGGCAACCAGTGTGCCGGTGCCGGTGGTCAGAGGCTGGTCGCCGCCTTTGAGGTCAATAATCGACAGGCGGGTATGAATAAGGTCAATGCGTGGCATACGGGCAAAATGGGTGCCGTCTGGCCCGCGATGGTGCAGGGCAGCAGCCATAGCATTGAGGGTGCCCTGCGCAACCGGAGTTGCGTCAGGTTTATAGGCAATGCCGGCGATACCACACATCAGGCTTTTTCCGCTGTGCTCAGAAAATCAGACCAGGCAGACAGAACAGGCCCGGTGGAGAAAATGTTATCGTAATCCGCACGTCCGGCAAGAGCTACCCGCTCTGCGAGGATTTTGTCCTCCACCGCGCGGGCGATCTGCTCAGCCAGGGCACGGTCGTCCTCCACCGGGGCGAGCAGCCCGTTTTCGCCGTGACGTATCAGTTCTGACGGTCCCTGTGATGCCGCGGCCACAACAGGCCTGGCAGCTGAAAAGCCTTCGATAACGACATTGCCTAAAGGTTCATGGCGTGACGGGCAGACCAGAACAGAGCTGGCCCTGATCAGTCCGCCAGGCTGAGTGGCCCAGCCGGGCATAAGCAGGCGGTCTGCAACGCCTTCTTTACGGGCCAGATCTTCAAGAGCCTGGCGCTCGGGGCCTTCACCACAGATAACACCATGAATATGCGGCAGGTGCCGCATAGCTCTGATGAGTACATCAAAGGCTTTGTTCGTATGTAATCTGCCAAGAGCCAGAAAAAACGGAACATTATCAGGCAGGCCTGCCGGGCGTGTTGCAGGGACGTTCGTCAGATCGTCTGCAAAATTAGGAAGGTAGTGTACACGATCTGCCGGCCAGCCCTGTTCTTTCATCCATGTGACGAGACCATGTGTGTTGCCGATCAGGTGATCGCAGGATTTATAGTAAGAAAGATTATAAAAACCTCCCAGGCGGCCGGCAAGAATCCAGTCTCCGACAGGCGTTAATCTTGCTGCACGGTTCATCCAGGCAACAGTCACACGCGGTTTAAAGGCTGTCAGATGTCTGCGTAGTTGCGGGCGTGTGTTAAAGTCGGTCAGCCCGCCAAAACCCAGCTGCACCGGTGGCAGATTGCCGGCCGTCATGCGCGCTGCCCGTGCTTCATCGCGCCTGATAACGGGCAGAACCGAAAGCCCCGCCTGCGCCTGCGCGACAGACAGCCGTTCGAAAAATAACTCTGCGCCGCCAGAGACTGCCCCCGCCATGACGTGTGCAACGCGGAGAGAAGAGGCCGGGGGACCGTTATTTGCTGTGGGAGAGGTCATAAGGGCAAAGAGTC
The DNA here is from genome assembly GCF_002153695.1 of Acetobacter sp. DsW_059. Classification (NCBI taxonomy): domain Bacteria; kingdom Pseudomonadati; phylum Pseudomonadota; class Alphaproteobacteria; order Acetobacterales; family Acetobacteraceae; genus Acetobacter; species Acetobacter sp. DsW_059. The sequence continues at coordinate 43,157 of NZ_JOPI01000019.1, read as the reverse complement.
CATCATGGTCAGAGCAGCTTCGGTTACAGTGCTTACGCAAAGGCCGGTAATAGGAGCATGCCCTTCAGGGCCATCAGCGACAACCCAGGCGGTATGCTGGCCCGAAGGGGCATATTCAGAAACGCGGGACGGGCCAAATAACCCCAGTGTCGGCGTTCCGGCTGCTGCGGAAAGATGCATCAGCCCCGAATCATTGCCGATATACAGCCTGCAGCGCATGAGGATAGCGGCAGTTTGTGAAAGAGAAAATTTTCCGCCAGCGTCAATGACACCAGGGAGTGTATCCAGCAGAGGCTGTGCAAGTGCCTGTTCCTGTGGGCCGGGGCCATACAAAACAACAGGCCGGGCCTGCGGGTAGCGTTCTGAGAGTGCCTTCCACAAAGGGAGGTAGTTTTCAGCCGGCCAGATTTTTCCACTCCAGTTTGCTGTCGGGCCGAGTGCAATTAATGGCGTGTGAGCAGGCAGAAAAGTATTTACGTAATGCCTGTCTGCTTCGCTGGTCCAGATAACAGGTGAGGGGGGGGACGAAAGGCGGAGCACCTGCGCCAGATGTTCGGTGCGCAGGCCTGGGCGCCGTCCTCCGCGCATAATGTAACGCTTGCCTGAGCGAAGTAAAAAAGTAACAGCTGACCCCCGCAGGTCTACCGTTATGTCCCATTTATGACCCGCACAGGCTTTCCATAAATCAAACCAGTGCAGGTCATAACGGCGTTTTGTCATGATATGGAGGTGCTGCAGGCGCGGCATGTGCTCAAACAGTCCGGCTGCCACAGGTCCGCAGGCTACCGTAAACTGTGCATCTGGCCAGATAGTCAGAAGGTGAGAAAGCAGGCCGGTAGAAAGTACGGCATCACCCAGTCGCGTTGCTGTGATAAAAAGAATACGCATATAGCTGTGCTTATACGCAGGTCAGCACTTTTCCAAGCCAGGATTATAAACAGAACAGACTGTTGTAAGAGAAGGCTGAGCAATCTGTGATTTTTAATGTATGTTTAACATCACAGAGGCGGGTATCGCCCTGAGGAATGAAGAAAGAACAAAGAGTTATGAAGACGAATCTGTGGCTGTTTTCAGTGACTGCAGCCTGTGCTTTATCTGTTATGCCGGCAGCCCAGGCCGCAGAGTGGACAGCTCCTGCCTCATGTGGTGCAGAGCCGGCTATGCCTGCGCTCGATGTGTCTACAGTTGCCAGGTATAATGCCAGTGTAGATAAGGCGACAGAATATCAGAAGGCGGCAAAAATCTATCACAGCTGTGTTGTTAAAGCCGCCAGTAAAGAGGAAAATGCGATCAGCAATGAGGCACGTGAGCGTATTACTCATGTGCATGAGGGCAGCCAGCTTGTGCAAAAGCGTATTGCCGGACATTTTGCTCAGATATCCACCGTCCTGAAAGCTGGTAGTAAAAAATTCAGCAGCAATTAAATTTTTATCATGTTACATGAGTGAAGTAGCACTTTCTTTTCAATCAGAAGCTGCTGTGTCAGTAATACACAGTAGCTGAGAGTGTTTTTGCTCTGACATCTTGTATGTCGTGCAGATGTAGGGCAGAAACGTGAACCGCTCAACTCATGGTATATCAGCATAACGGGATCAGGCTTAAAACGTGGCACAGGATGTTTTCAGAGAAGTAGAGGACGACTTAAAAGCTGAACGTGTGCGTAAGATAGCGCGCCGTTATGCCGGCGCTGGTATAGTCGTTGCGGTTTTTGCCGTTGCCGCAGGCGTTGCATGGTCCTGGCGTGTGTCAGGTAAAAACGCTGATTTGCTCTTAAAAACTGGTATTTACCTTTCCGCTCTGAGGCAGACTGATCATATTTCTCCGTCTTCAGCCGGTCCGGTTGCTCTGCCAGAGACAGCGCAGGCAGGTCTGATTAGTTTGCGTAAGCTTGCGACGACAAGTCCGGAAGGGATAAAAACCCTTGCCCGCCTGCAGGAAGGTGGGGTTCAGGCAGCTCAGGGAGACATAAAAGCTGCTTTGACGACCTGGGATCTTGTACAGAATGACGAGCGGGCAGACCCGCTTTTGCGTAGCCTGGCCAGCCTGCTGTGGTGTCAGCGCCAGGTGGATGACGGGGATCCGGCTATGCTGCGCTCTCGTCTTTCTCTTTTGTCAGGTAAAGATAAGCCGTGGTCTGCTCTTGCCAGTGAATCGCTTGCTATCCTTGACCTGAGAGAGGGGAAAGTAGACGCGGCGCGAAAAAAATTTGCGGCTCTGGCAGAAGATCAGGCTATACCATCAGGTGTCAGGAGCCGGGCTCAGGCAATGCTTGAGGTAATTGAGGCTCCGGCAGGGTGAGGGATTTTATGCGTAAAAAAGACACCGCTCGTCGGTCCAGAGGTCAGATAAACCGGAGGTCGTTGCTGACAGCTGCGACCTCTTTGCCGTTTCTGGCCGGATGCAGCATGTTTGAAGATAACGAGAAGCCTATTCTGGTCGGGCACAGAACCGATGTTTTATCTTCAGGTGTAAAGCTTGCTGTTGACCGGGAAGATCATAACCCGATTTCTTTGCCGCCCGCTGTTACGGTGCACGACTGGCAGATGGTCGGGCGTCAGCCTTCACATGTCAGTGATAATTATGTGTGGCATGGTCTGAATGAGCGCTGGGCTAAAGATGTCGGTGCCGGTATCTCAGAGCCTGACCTGCTTGCATGGGCTGCTCTTGGTTCGTTTGGACGAGGCATTATTCAGTCCCCGCCTGTGATAAAAGGTGGCCGTCTGTTCTTTATGGATGCCCAGGGCTTTATTCGTGCTTACGCCTGGCCGCGTATGACACATATCTGGACGTTTAATCCTGGTTCACGTTCTAAATCCAGCAACATTGGCGGTGGTCTCGCTGTTGACGGCGATACGGTTTATGCCGTGTGTGGCATCGGCCAGGCTATAGCGATAAATGCTACAACCGGAAAACCACTGTGGCGTGCGGCCCTGTCAGCCCCCGGGCGTTCTGCACCAACCCTGGTTGATGGTCGTTTATTTTGTGGCGCACTTGATGAAACGTTTTACGCACTTGATGCGAAAAACGGCGGGCAGATATGGACCTATGCTGCGTCAGAGGTCGAGACAACGGTCTTCGGTCAGCCAGCCCCGGCTTATGCCAATGGCATTGTTATTGCGGGTTTTGGTGGCGGTGAGCTGATAGCTTTTCGTGCTGAGACCGGTGAGGTTGTCTGGAGTGATATGCTCGGCGACGTGAACAGCCAGGCCAGTACGCTTAACCTCTCCTGTGTCCGAGGGTTGCCCGTTATTGTTGATAGCGTGGTTTATGCTGTCAGCATGGCGCAGGTTCTGGTTGCGGTTGATATTCGTACAGGCCGCAGATTGTGGGAATCCGCTATTGCCAGTCAGAACAGCATCCTTTGTGTTGGTGACTGGCTGTATGTTCTCTCGCTTGATGAGCAGCTGATTTGTATTGACCGTTTGTCAGGGCATGTGCGCTGGATTACGCAGCTGCGGCGTTTTCGTCGTGTTGAAGTTAGTAAAGATATTATCAGCTGGATTGGTCCGGTTATGGCCGGTGGTCAGCTGATTTGTATGAGTACTCTGGTTGAAAATGGTTTTGTCAGAGTTAACCCTGTAAACGGAGCGCTCATAGAAGTAGAGGCATCGAAAGATGTCTCTTATGTGCCTCCGATTGTTGTTGATGAGCAAATGCTGATTATTACAAATGACGGAAAGCTGCGTTCTTATGGCTGATCGTCGTAAACCTATGCGCCCGGTAGCACCCTTACCGACCGCAGATTTACCCGTTGTTGTTATCGCGGGTCGCCCGAATGTTGGTAAATCAACGCTTTTTAATCGTCTGGTAGGGCGCAGGCAGGCTTTGGTTGCTGATACCCCCGGTGTCACGCGTGACCGTAAGGAAGGGCTGGCTGTTATTCGCGGGCGTAAAGTCCGCCTGATTGATACGGCAGGTCTTGAAGAGGCCGCTCCTGAAACGCTGTTCGGGCGTATGCGCACTTCTTCTGAAGAGGCTGTGGCACAGGCTGCGCTGATTTTGTTCTGCATTGACGCCCGTGCAGGGGTTACACCTGCTGACCAGCATTTTGCCCGCTGGGTGCGTCGTCAGAACCTGCCCGTTTTGCTGGTAGCTAACAAAGCTGAGGGGCGTTCCGGCGCGGCTTCAGTTATGGAATCGTATGCTCTGGGGCTTGGCGAACCTGTTCCTGTTTCAGCAGAGCATGGTGAAGGTCTCTCTGACCTGATGTTCGAAATTGTTGATCATCTGCCTGAAGAGCCACCAGAAGAAGAACCGGAGTTCGAGCCGGAAATTATTCCTGAGGTTCAGCCGGAAGAGGGTGAGGAATACGTTCTGCCAGAACGGCCTCCCGGTCCTGTGCGTATTGCTATTGTTGGCCGTCCCAATGCAGGTAAATCGACACTGATGAACTGCCTGCTTGGCGAAGAGCGGATGATTACCGGACCTGAGCCAGGCCTGACTCGTGACTCTATTTCGGCTCTGCTCCATGATAACGGCGAAGAGTTTGAAATTGTCGATACGGCAGGGTTGCGTCGTAAAGCCCGTATTGATGAATCGCTCGAGAAGATGTCAACATCAGCTTCGATTGAAGCTTTGAAAATGGCAGAGGTTGTTGTTCTGGTTCTCGACGCAACCCTCGGAGTGCACGAGCAGGACCTGCAGATTGCCCGCCTGATTGAACGCGAAGGGCGTGCCTGTGTTCTGGCACTGAACAAGTGGGACGCGGTTGAAGACCGGAATGAGACCCGCAAGGCCATTCTTGACCGTCTGAGCATCTCTCTGACACAGATGCGTGGTATACCTGTTGTGACGTTCTCGGCTTTGACGGGGGCGGGTGTGGGCAGATTGCTGCCTGTCGTACGTGAGACCTGTACGGTATGGAATGCCCGTATCTCAACCGGTGCACTGAATCGCTGGCTTGAGGGGATGCTTGAGCGTCATGCACCACCACTGGTTGATGGTCGTCGTCTTAAGCTGCGTTATATGACGCAGGCAAAGTCTCGCCCGCCTACGTTTATTTTGTTCGGTACCCGTGCTGAACTGCTTCCCGATGACTATAAACGTTATCTGGTTAATGGCCTGCGTGAGACGTTTGATCTGCCAGGTGTGCCAGTGCGTCTTCAGCTGCGTGGGACCAAAAACCCATACGCTGATCAGAAGCGTCGTTAATTTTAAAGCGACGTCTGTCTGGCCGCCTGGTGCGGCCAGAGTTCTGCTCTTAGTGAATAAACCACGAAAGTGGCCAGCAGATCATTAACCCCAGAACAGCAATAAGGCTCTCAATCGCAGTCCAGCTTTTGAGTGTCTGTTTGAGGTTCATCCCCAGATATTCTTTCATCTGCCAGAAACCCGCATCATTCATCAGGCTAAGTCCAACCGAGCCCGCACCGGTGACGATCACCAGCAGCTCAGGCGAGACCGAATGACTTGTCGCCAGTATTGGTCCGACAATGCCCGATGCCGTTGTGGTGGCAACTGTGGCAGAGCCGGTGGCAACGCGGACGAGTAAAGCCAGGAGCCACGCCAGAACAATAAGGGGTACATGCACGTTAAGAGCCATGTCGGTAATAGCGTGTGAAAGCCCGCTGTCGATCAGTTCGCGCCCAAAGCCACCACCTGCGCCAATCAGCAGCATGATGGTCGCAGTCGGAGCAAGGCACTCGTTAGAGAAGCGAAGAATAGTCTCGCGTGAAAAACCGCACACACTGCCCAGAAGCCAGAATGACAGAAGGGTCGCGACCAGCAGGGCGATGTCCATATTCCCAAGGAAATGAAGCAAATCATAAATCCAGGAACCTGGTGACCAGATGAAATCTGCCATGGCTCCGCCCAGCATGAGTGCCACCGGAGCAAGAAGGGTGAAGCTGGAGAGCAGGAAAGAAGGTAGCTTCTTGCTCTCCCGTGCATGAGTAAACTGATCTTCGAGAGGGCTTGGCTCCACATGCCCGAGGCAGGGGACAATCAGGCGGGTATAAACGGGGCCGGCAATAGCTGCGATGGGTGTGCCGATAACGATCCCCCAGAAGAGGGTGCGTGCGGTATTGGCATGGTAGGCTGTGCAGGCAAGCAGCGTTGCAGGATGAGGCGGCACCATCGCATGGGTCACAGATAAAGCTGCAGCCATAGGAAAGGCGAGCCGTGTCAGGGCAATATCATTGCGTCGGCTCAGGATCATAGCCAGCGGAATAAGTAACACAAAGCCGACTTCGAAGAAGACAGGCAGGCCCACAAGCAGGCCTATAACCATCATGGCCCAGCTCAGGCGTTTTTTACCGGCAATGCGCGAGATAGTCAGAGCGATCTGATCAGCACCACCGGTTTCAGCCAGAATTTTACCAAGCATAGTTCCCATTGCAATGACACCGGCAACATGCCCGAGGACATGGCCCATGCCCGCCTCGAATGACGAGATAGCGGCAGGAGCAGGCATGCCTGTTATCATTGCCAGACCGATGGAAACGACAAAGAGTGTAATAAATGGGTTAAGGCGCACCCAGCCGATGAGCACGATCAGAGCAACAATGGCGGATGAGGTGAGGCCGGTAGCGAGTAAAGGTGTCATAGCAGGCATGTTGGATGGGTATATAGCCGCTCTGTCAAGAGTGGAGATCATCAGAGAGAAGAAAGAGCAGTTAAAATAGTTTCCTCTTTTTGGGAAGCAGAAGGTGTGCCCGGTTAAACAGGAGTATTCTAGTCTGGTCTTTCGCCAGGTCGTGAAGAGTGGCACATAGCATAACAGCGTATAGAGAGTGTTAAAACATAAAGAGGTTTGTTCACACTATGGTTGAAACTGTGCAAAGACCTCAGCTGGTGTCATCAGGTGAAGAGAGGCAGGGACTTTATGGGTCGGCGCGTACGCTCGCCGTGCTTGCTGTGTCACTCTCGGTTCTTTTATCCCTTCTTGATTATGCAATTGCCAATGTGGCTTTGCCCAATATTGCAACAGACCTGAAATCGTCAGCTTCATCAGCTATCTGGGTCGTTAATGCTTATCAGCTCTCCAGCCTGGTTTCTCTTCTGCCTCTGGCAGCACTGGGAAGCAGGGTGGGGTTTGCCCGTCTGTGTCAGGTCGGTATTGTCATATTTATGGCCTCGTCCGTGTTGTGTGCTACGGCAACATCATTGCCTGTGCTGGCTGTGTCCCGTGCTGTGCAGGGCATTGGCGGTGCCTGTATCATGAGCGTAAATATTGCTCTCATTCGCTTTATTTACCCCCACGCTGAAATAGGGCGGGGCATTGCGCTGAATGGTGTGGTTGTAGCGGTAGGGGTTGCCCTGGGGCCAACGGCTGCTGCGGCTATTCTGAGCGTAGCGTCATGGCCATGGCTGTTCTGGATTAATCTCCCGCTTGGCATTGCAGCACTTATAATGGCGTTTATTGCTCTGCCTGATGTGCCACGCAGTGGTAAAAACCCTGACCTTACGGGCAGCTTTTTATGTGTTGTCTTTTTTGGCGCCATTGTGATGGGGGGCGACGGTCTGGCGCATCAGGAGAATATTCTTCTCTCCTGCGGTTTGCTTGCTGCTGGTATTCTTGCCGGGGTGCTGCTGGTGATCCATGAAGCTGATGTGCTTCATCCGATTTTTCCGGTTGATCTGTTAAAGAAGCCTGAGTTTACCGTAGCGTTTCTGACAGGTTTTTGTGGTTTTGTGGCCTCTAACTTTTTTATCGTTTCAATGCCTTTTATGCTGCATGACAGGCTTGGCTTTTCCCCATCCGCAACAGGGCTTTTAATTACCCCCTGGCCGATTGGCATTATCTGTGCTGCCCCCTTTATCCGGCGGGTGACAGATACGGTGTCTGCAGGGCTGTTGTCATCCATCGGGCTGAGCATGACTTCATTGGGTTTTTTCTGCCTGTGGATGCTGCCTGAGCACCCTGCTGTGTGGGATATTGTGTGGCGTATATTTATAGCTGGTTACGGTTTTGGTTTTTTTCAGCCGCCCAATAACCGTGCCATGATGGTTGCAGCCCCCGGTGGCCGGGCTGGTGGTGCAAGTGGTATGGTGCAGGTCGCGCGGCAGGCCGGGCAGACATTTGGTGCTATGGGTGTTGCCGCATTTTTTGCGCAGTTTTTAAGCAATGGCACTCATGCCTGTCTGCTTGCTGCGGCCTGTGTCGCGCTTCTGGCCGCAGCATTAAGTGCAAGTCGTCTTTTAACAAAAAGGTAGTCAGATTTCACTTTCGAGGAAGATGCGGCTGACATCACCCATCCAGGCTCCGTAGTAACGCTCAAGCCAGCGTTCAGCCTGTGTGGGTGCCCCGGCGACCAGAGAGGTCAGTGGTGAGAGATAAACCCATTCATCAACGCCGCTTTCTTCATCCACGTTGCCTCTGGCCTGGAGGCCATCCATTGCAATGGCAATCATCTGTGCAGCCAGGTCGCGTACAGTTCCTTCACCCCACGGCGTGTCGAGAGCCTGTGCAGGCACAAGAGCTCTCATCTTCACGTAATCCTCCCATGGGCGCATTTTGACCAGCTCATAGGCTGATTCAAGGGCTGCATCATCATAGAGCAGGCCAACCCACAGGGCAGACTGAGCGAGCATCATTTCCTGTGAACCGGCATCTGCACCACGCATTTCCAGGAACTGTTTAAGACGCACATCAGGGAAAGCTGTTGTCAGGTGGTCTTCAAAGTCACTGAGGGTCGGGGTGACATCCTCCAGACCATCCTGGCGGTCTCCGTTCATCCATGCACGGAAAGAGCGGCCTGACACATCACGCATTTTGCCATCACGCATAATGAAATACATTGGCACGTCAAGCGCCCACTCAACGTAGCTTTCAAAGCTGAAATTGTCTGAAAAGACACAGGCTGGCATGCCGGCACGGGCATTGTCAGTGTCAGTCCATGCTCTCGCACGGTTGGAGAGGAATTTTGTAGCTTTGCCCTCGACAAACGGTGAGTTCGCAAACAGAGCGGTTGCAACCGGCTGTAACGCCATGGCAACCTGCATTTTGCGCACCATGTCCTGCTCAGAGCCAAAATCAAGGTTAACCTGCACAGTGCAGGTGCGCTGCATCATGTCCAGGCCCATTGTTCCGACTTTGGGCATGTAGTTTTTCATGATGTTGTAGCGTGATTTGGGCATCCACGGCAGGTCAGCCCGCGACGCTGTCGGGTGAAAGCCCAGAGGGGAGAAGCCAAGACCCAGCCTGCGCGCCAGCGGGCGTACAGTTTCATAATGTTCACTGAGTTCCTGCGCTGTCTGATGCAGTGTTTCCAGCGGTGCACCAGACAGTTCGAACTGGCCGGCCGGCTCAAGCGATATGGCAGAGCCTCTGGCGGCATTCTGCCCTGTCAGGCCAATAATTTTTCCGGCATCGAGAACAGGTTTCCAGTTGTCAGGTTCACTGGCCTGCACGCCGGTAAGCATATCTTCAATGCCAGCGGGGGTATAAGGCGGGCTGCTGTAAGCTGCTCTGCCTGCCTGCGGGGCAGCATCACCGCTTACAGCTTCAGGGCGAACAAAGCCAAATTTCTCATGCTCTGTACCAATGCGCCAGAGGTCGCGCGGCTTGCAGCCTTTGGCCAGAACTTCAGCCAGCTGTGAAACAGAGCGGGCGGGCACAGTATTATCTTGGTCAACAGGCATAAGGGCTCACTGTTTGTTAGGTAAACTTATGAAAGTGCGCAAACGGGTAAAAAGACTATAGTGACTGATCCTGTGCTGAGCGCAAGAGGGTGCTCATAAGTGTCAGGCCAGATACCACAGCTGTATCAGCTCTTAACACAAGCTTACCAAGAGAGACAGGCGTAACAAAAGTGCGACCAAGCAGCATCTGACATTCTGCATCGCTTAGTCCGCCTTCCGGCCCGATGAGAAGGCCATCACCTGCGCGGGCAGCTGTAAGCTGTAAAGAGGCACCAGGTGCACGATCTTCGGTGCGCTCAATGGCTGCGAACAGATTTTTATCAGAAGGCCACGAGGCAAGGAGAGAGGTCAGCGGGCAGGGTTCAGCAACCAGAGGCAGGTCAAGGCGCTCGCATTGTTCTGCAGCTTCGCGGGCAATAGAATTCAGCCGGTCTGTATTGGCACGGTGGGTGTTGGTGCGTTCGGTAATAACTGGCTGAAAATGCGTTACACCCAGCTCGGTTCCCATACGGATGACCAGATCTGTTGCATCACGTTTAAGCAAGGCAAAAACAAGTGTACGTTCTGGTTGAGTGTGCGGGGGGTGCATTTGCTCTTCGAGCACAAAGCTCCCTTTGTCTTTGTTCAGTGTGCTGATAACGGCGCGCCACTCGCCGGCTTCTGCATTAAAAACCCGCAGGGAATCTCCGCTTTTCTTACGTAAAACCGTACCAAGGTAGCGGGCTTGTGCCGGGTCGAGAAAAAACTGTGCGCCTGCTCCGGCGGGCTGCTGGGGTGAGGGTGTCAGATAGAGGCGGGGGAGGTGAATATAGCTGTTCATGGCTTCCTGAACGGATGCGAAGTGGACACTGAAGGAGGCTTTGTTGAGTATAAGGGCTTCGTGCTCTGGTGATATTTGTGGCATACCTCTTTCATCCTTTAAAAACCAGCCTGAGGATTAAAGCGTTTCGTGTCTGTTTCAGCAGGGTCTTCCCATACCGATATTAAAACGACAGGGTGGATAGCGTATCTGCCGCCGTCACTGCGCCCTTATGCTTTGCTGGCACGGCTTGACCGCCCTGTTGGAACCTGGCTTTTGTTTTTGCCCGGTGTGTGGGGTATTCTTCTGCCGCAGCATGTCGGGTTGGGTGAGCGTGTGCGTCTCATCATATTGTTTGGCATTGGCAGTCTGGTTATGCGGGCTGCAGGCTGTGTCGTAAATGATATGTGGGACCGCGATATCGACCGTAAGGTTACGCGCACAGCAGGGCGGCCGCTGGCTTCAGGTGCGCTGAGCATGAAGCAGGCAGCAGTGTTTCTTGTGCTGTTACTGCTGGCAGGTCTTGGTGTTTTACTTCAGCTGAATCGCCTTTCATGGCTTCTTGGTGCTTCCTCTCTTATACTGGTCGCACTCTATCCGCTGGCTAAACGTTTTACCTGGTGGCCTCAGCTCGTTATGGGCTTTACCTTTGGATTTGGTGCGCCAATGGGATACGCCGCTGCCGCCGGGCAATTGTCCTGGGCGCAGGCGGCTCTTTATGCAGCGACAATCTTCTGGCAGCTTGGCTTTGATACAATTTATGGCTTCCAGGATATGGAAGATGATGCGCGTATTGGTGTAAAATCGACCTCACGTCTGTGGGTCAATAAAGCCCGCGGGTTTATCGTAACATGTTATGGTATCAGCGCAGTATTGCTTGCAGTTGCTGCAGTGTTGTCTCACACCGGCCCGGCATTCTGGCCGCTTGCTGTGCTGCCTGTGGCGCTTATGGTACGTCAGGGCTGGAGCGTAAGCCCGCATAATCCGGTTCTGTGTCTTGCACAGTTTCGGTTTAATCGTGAAATTGGTATTACTGTAGCGCTGGCACTGCTTGCAGGGGCGCTTTCAGCGTAAAATAACAGACTGATGTCTCAGGCTAAGATCAGCACCATAACCGGGATGAAGCATATACATATGAAACAGGTTCATTATCGCTTTTTATTGTCCCTCCTGATGCTGGCCGGCTGCGGAGCAGCTGGTGATGTAGCATATGCGCAGTCGCCGGTGGCTTCTTCCGTAAGAAGTAGCAGCGCAGGTGATGAGGTGCAGGCCGCTCCGCTGACAGCGGCAGACCGGGCCTGGCTCGCGCGTATAGAAAGCGTGATGAACAGCACCACAACATTTAAGGCGCATATGCAGCAGGTTGATGGTGAGGGGAAAATATCTTCAGGCACAATATGGGTTAAGCGTCCGGGACAGATGCGCCTGGCGTATGATCCGCCTTCTCCGATTCTGATGGTGGCAAATGACAATAAAATCGTTTTTCGGGATAATCAGCTCGATCAGACCACAGTGATCCCGGTTGAGCGTACTCCCCTTGGGTTATTGCTGGGCAGGCATATCAGTTTCTCTGATGGTGTGACGGTGACAGGTTTCCACGCAGAGGGAGGGCAGATCCAGGTGTCAGTCGTGCGCACCTCTTCTCCGCAGGATGGCAGCCTCACTCTGGTATTTAATGAAAAGCCGGTTTCTTTAAGTTCATGGAGTGTGCTCGATGCACAGGGGCACGAAACCCATGTCACATTATCAGATATGCAGAAAAACCTGCCTGTATCGTCTGATCTCTTCACACTTCCGGCTCAGCCGGAAGAGTAATTTTTATGATAGTTAAGGCACAGCTTTTGTCTGATGCACATCTTGTGTACAGGCAGGCAGGTGCAGGATAAGAGGATATGGCAGAGCAGAGCGCATCATCCATGCCGCAGGATTTATTTGGTCAGGCAGCTCCTGAGGCCGGGCCTTCGGTGTCAGCCGGGGTAGAGCGGTCGTCCGGCCGGTCTGCTCCTGCGCAGCCGCTGGCCGATCGCCTGCGCCCAAAAAGGCTGGAAGATGTGGTCGGGCAGGATCATCTGCTTGGAGCTGATGGCTCTCTTCGGGGTATGCTTGAACGTGGCTCTCTCTCCAGTCTTATTCTGTGGGGTGGTCCAGGTGTTGGTAAAACAACCATCGCGCGTTTGCTGGCGCAGGCAGGTGGTTTCAGGTTTATGCAGCTTTCTGCTGTTTTTTCAGGTGTCGCTGACCTTAAAAAAACATTTGAGCAGGCCCGGCATATAGCTGAGGGCGGGCGGAGCACGCTGCTCTTTGTCGATGAAATACATCGTTTTAACCGTGCTCAGCAGGACGGTTTTCTGCCCGTGGTTGAAGATGGCACTGTCGTGCTGGTCGGGGCGACCACTGAAAACCCTTCATTTGCGCTGAATTCAGCCCTGTTGTCGCGCTGTCAGGTCGTGGTTCTGAATCGCCTTGATGATGCTGCTATGGAGGCTCTGCTGTGTCGTGCTGAGGCAGAAATGCAGAGCGATCTGCCTGTCACGAAAGAGGCCAGGGCGACATTGCGGGCGATGGCTGATGGGGATGGCCGCTATCTGCTCAATATGGCAGAACAGCTTTTCAGTCTGAAAAAACCAGATGTGCCCTTTGATGCGCAGGGGCTGTCCAAGCTGCTGGCGCGCCGTGCTGTGCTCTATGACCGGGACAGAGAGGAGCATTATAATCTCATTTCTGCCCTGCATAAGTCGATGCGGGGCTCTGACCCCGATGCTGCGTTATACTGGTTTGCGCGTATGCTTGAGGGGGGAGAAGACCCGCGCTATATAGCCCGGCGTCTTACGCGTTTTGCTGCTGAGGATGTGGGTATGGCAGACCCTCATGCTCTGCCTCTGGCAATTGCGGCGTGGGAGACGTTTGAACGGCTTGGTTCACCCGAAGGGGAGCTTGCTCTGGCTCAGCTGGTGGTGCACCTGGCAACAGCAGCGAAGTCTAATGCTGTTTATAAAGCGTATAAGGCGGTGCGTCGTGCTGCCCGGGCAACAGGCAGCCTTATGCCGCCTGCGCATATTCTGAATGCGCCAACCCGTCTGATGAAAGATATCGGCTACGGAAAGGGTTATGAGTATGATCATGACACCGAAGAAGGTTTTTCCGGGCAGAATTATTTTCCGGATGGTATGAAGCGCGAGATTTTCTACCGGCCTACAGGTAAGGGGTACGAACGCGAGGTTCGGCACCGGCTTGAAACGTGGGCCTCTTTGCGGGAACGACGTCAGTCGTAAATATCGTCTCATGAGTGTTGTTATTCTTACTGTCAGCGAAGATGAGGCCGATATTCGCCTTGATCGCTATTTTCGTCGTCATTACCCGCATCTGACACAGGGGGCGCTGCAAAAGCTGTGCCGTACCGGGCAGATCAGGGTTGACGGTAAACGTGCCGAGGCATCAACGCGTTTGCAGCCCGGGCAGGCTGTGCGCGTGCCTCCCATTCCGGTCTCGTCGGCTGCACGGCCCGTACGTGATGAGCGCCCGCCGCTTGATGAGCGTCTGGTGCGCGAAATTAAAGGCATGGTGCTGTATCAGGATCAGCAGGTTATTGTGCTCAATAAGCCTGCGGGCCTCGCAGTCCAGGGCGGGCCAGGTATTACAAAGCATGTTGATATGATGCTTGATGGTCTGCGTGAGGGGGATGACCCGCGCCCGCGCCTGGTGCACCGTATTGACCGTGATACATCAGGAATCCTGCTGCTGGCCCGCTCGCCCGGTATTGCCGCAAAACTTGCGGCGGCCTTTCGCGGGCGTGATATTAAAAAAACATACTGGGCTGTTGTTGTCGGGCGGCCAGACCCGCAGGAGGGTGAGATCGACCAGCCTCTGGTCAGGCTGGGTATGGGGCCTAATGCGATTATGGTTGCTGCTGACCGTAAGGATAAAGAAGCGCAGTTTGCCCGCACAGTTTATAAAGTAGTGGATGCCGCAGCCCGTAAGTTCTCATGGCTTGAGATGTCACCGCTGACAGGGCGCACGCATCAGCTGCGCGTGCATTGTGAATCGCTGACCACGCCTATTATGGGTGATCCTAAATATGGGGGTGAAGCAGCACACGTTGATGGTTTTGCTGACCAGCTGCATTTGCATGCGCGTGAGCTGGATATTCCGCATCCTGCCGGTGGGCGTCTCGTGGTGAGTGCGGCTCTGCCTCCTCATATGCAGGAGACATTTCGCAGCCTTGGTTTTGTTGCTGGTCCAACGCCCGGCCCCTCCCGCCGGAGCCGGTAACTCACGCGCTACGGGAGAGCAGAAGAACAGACAGGAGAGAAAAATATGCGGCTGAAAACAAAACTGGGTCTGCTGGCTGGTGCAGCGATTGTCCTTGCCGGAGGCGGATGTGTTATCTCAGCAACGCAGGATGCGGGCTGGCTGCGTACGCGCATTGTCAGTGCTGTTGAGAAAAAAACAGGCCGCCACCTGACTATTGATCAGCTGCATGTCTGGCTGCTGCCATTTCCCTGGGTTGAGGCGCAGGGGGTGCATCTTTCAGATCCTGGAAGTGATGCGCACGATATGTTCAGCGCAGCTTCTGTACGTGTTCGGCTCTCCGTTTTACCGTTGTTTCAGCATCGTGTGGTGTTCAGCAATGTCAGCATCTCTCAGCCGCAGATTATGCTGCACCGTGATGAGGATGGTCAGTCTAACTGGCATTTTAATCCTCAGCAGAACACACCGGAAGAAGCGACGCCGGCGGCATCCGGCGGCAGAGTGAACTGGGATATCGTTGTTGCAAACCTGGAGCTGACCCAGGGGGACCTGCAATGGCAGGATGAGCTTAAACACCGGTCAGGTGAATTGCCTGTTGAAAAATTTGAGGCTGGTGCTCTCGATACTGATGCGCCATCTTTTCACTTAGATGCGCTGAAGAACAAAGGGAAACTCTCAGTTGATGGCCAGACCGGCCGTCTTTTCCCGCATCCTGCCACACAGATGCCGGTGCAGATAAAAGCCGCTTTTTCAGTTGATGGTCAGCCAGCAGGTCTGGCACATATTGACGGTACCCTGACGACGGGGGAGCCTGAGCAACGTGAATATGCACTGCGTTTTGGCGGGTCGCTGGGGCAGCTGCAGGCAGTGCAGGCTTTCTTCCCGCGTGCAGGTTTGCCGCATGCAGAGAATATTTCTGTGAACGGTATGATCGGCGGGAAGGCTGGTATTCCTCAGTTGCAGAATTTCCATATTCATACCGGTACATTTGACCTTCGTCCTTACAAAAAAGATGTTGTGCTGGAGCACCTCACTCTTGATGCGGCCCAGAGCGATTCTCCTGTTGCCCTTGATCTTGCCGGTACAGCGGAGGGCACTTCTCTGGGGCTGAAGGGAACAGTTGGTACGGCTGAGCAGATTATGACCTGGCTTCATGCCCCTGCTGAGAGCAGTATGCCTGTCAGTCTGACACTTACTGATTCTGATGCAGGTGTTCATTTTACAGGCGAACTGGGCGGACAACATTCAGCTTTTGATATTCAGGGGCAGCTGAAGCATCTGGCAACGGGGCCGTCTCAGCCTGTTTTTGACGGGCTGAGTGTCAAAGGTCATGTTGAAACGGATGAGACACTTGAGCTGACGAAGGTTCATAGTTTTGCAAATATTGTGCGCAACCTGACAGCACAGCTTGACGTGAGTGCTGCCCGCGTTGCGTGGGCGGGGCAAAGCTGGGAGGCGCTTTCTGCGCATGTCGTTAATAGTAATGGCCGCCTTGTTGCTGACCCCATTCAGGCCAGAGGCAGTGGCGTGCAGCAGTCAGCCCGTTTTGTTTATGATGTCACGCAGGAGATACCGGCTGCTGAGCTGAGTGCTCACCCGGTTGTGCTGCCTTTGCAGGTTGTGGATGCATGGATGGGGGTTCAGTCCTGGTTAAAGGGTGAAGCTTTTGTTGTTGGCACAGTTAGTGCGCGGGGGCGTGATATGTCTGCTTTGCGTCAGACAGCAGCCGGGCATGTCGGAATTTCAGTTGTCGATGGTAAGGTGGGGAGCAAAATCCTGTCTTCTCTGACGATGAATAAAATCCCGATGAAGCAGGAGGTCTCTGTACGTTGCTTTGGTACGCATATGCAGCTTGCTGACGGTGTGGCGACAATTGACCTGCTTGGGTTGCAAAGTCGTTTTCTGTCACTGCATGGTCATGGTACCGTTAACCTGAACACGACAGATCTCGACCTGCACCTTGCACCAACACTGATGCTGGCCGGGAATTCGGCTGAATCTGATGTGCTTGTCAGCGGCTCATCATACAATCCTGTTATTAAAATGGAGCCAAACAGCAGCGGCCGTTATGGGCTGACGATTGGTAAAAATGACGGAGAGGATGATAGCTGCCCTGCCTTGCTGTCTTCCGCACGGGAAGGTGAAGCCGGGCCGGAACCAGCTCCGCCAGCGAAAGAAAAAGGCGGAAAAGTAATGAACATGCTGCGTGGTCTGGGGCTGTTCCATTGAGTAACAATCAGCAAAATACACAGTCCGGAATGAAAAAACGTTTCTGGAAAGATGTTGATGTTGTGCCTCAGGATAACGGCTGGGTGATCCATCTTGACGGTCGCCCTCTCAGGCTGCCGGGCCGGACATTGCTGCATGTGTCCGCTCAGCCTCTGGCTGAGGCTCTGGCTGCGGAGTGGCGTCAGGCCGGGAAAGGGCCGGGTGAGCTGTTTCACGTTGATGAACTGCCCCTGACCGGCCTGTGTGGCACTATGACTGAGCGTGTGCCTGCTGAGCGTGAGGGGATGACAGAGGCTCTTCTGGCTTACGCGCATAGTGACCTGCTGTGCTACCGCGCAGATAACTGGTCGGAGCTTTCCCGTCTCCAGGAGGAGCAGTGGGGTAGGTGGCTGAGCTGGTGTGCCCGTACTTTTGGTGCCAGCCTTCAGGTAACGGAAGGGATTATGCCGATTACGCAGCCCCCTGAAGCCGTGAAAGCTTTAAGGGATGCTCTGGAGAGCATGACGCCTGCTGAACTTACAGTGCTTGCTGTTGCTGTGCCGGTGCTGGGGAGTCTTGTTCTGGGTCTGGCTGCATTAAAAAGTGACGAGGATGCAGAAGCTCTGGTGAAGTGTGCGATGCTTGATGAGCAAAGTCAGATGGAACGCTGGGGAGCAGATATCGCAATTACTGACCGCATGGCAGCAAAAGTTCGTGATGTTGCTGATGTGCTGAGGTTCAGAAGTCTGTTGTGTCAAAAATGAAGCAAACTTTTAAAAACCTGCCATGAATTTGCCTTTCCGGCTTCTTACATAAGAAATCAGGGCAGAAAATTGCCCTTCTTATCAGGTGACTGGCAAAGGGAGGTTTTTAACGGTGGTTTTTAATAAAAATGAGCGTTTCGTTCGTTTTTCTGCGAAATGCGCCATGGGCGCATGGCTTGCGCTGCCTCTTATTCCTGTTGCCGCTATTGTATATGCTATGGGATAACCTGTTCAGGCTTCATGTTTATATTTGTTCTGCTCTGATAGATATGTAAGTATGTTTTTGTAATCAGACAGAATATTAAAGAAAAGGCTTTGGGTTTCATGACATTCAAAAAAGGTTTTCTGGCAGTTCTTGCTGTTTCCGGTTTTGCTCTGGCTGCGCAGTCTGCCTCTGCTCAGGCATGCCCGCCTCCCATGATGCATCATGGCATGGGCCCTGGCCCGGGTCCTGATTTTTTCATGGGTGCTGATCTGACGAAAAAACAGCATAAGCAGATCGATGCTATTTTCAAAAAAGCACACAACCAGGAGGAAGGTGACCAGAGCCGTGAGGCTGAGCGTGATCTTCATACACAGATCCAGGACCTGCTGAGCCAGCCAGGTAAGCTTGATCGTGATAAAATTGCGTCATTGCAGCAGCAGCTGGCAACAATTCGTGCGCAGCGCGATATGCAGCATCTCGATGTGATGGAGCAGATCCATGATGTGCTGACCCCTGAGCAGCTGACACAAATCAAAGACCGCGAAACGAAAGAGCGCGCTCTGATGGATCAGCTTCACCAGCTGCGTCACCCTGACGTAACAAAATAATATATAGTTTTTCTTGACTTGTTCGGGGGGGTGGCTTAACCCCTCTGTTAAATCACAGGACCACCACTCCGCGAGTGTTCGCGCAGTGGTGGATTTTTGCATGGAGTAACAGGCCATTGTTCGAGGCTCTTTCAGGCAGGCTATCCGGAGTTTTTGACGGACTCGCCAAACGTGGTGCGCTGTCTGAGGCGGACGTTATAGAGGCAATGCGCGAAGTGCGTCTGGCTATGCTGGATGCAGACGTGGCGCTTCCTGTTGTTCGTGACTTTGTTAATAAAGTAAAAGAGCGGGCAGTCGGTGCCGAGGTGCTTGAGAGCATTTCTCCCGGTCAGGCTGTTGCGAAAATCGTTAACGATGCCCTGATTGATGCGCTTGGTGGTGCCGGTGCAGTTCCCCTCAACCTGAATGCTGTCCCGCCGGTTCCGGTGCTGATGGTAGGTTTGCAGGGGTCCGGTAAAACTACGACATCAGGTAAAATTGCTCTCTGGCTTAAAAACCGCGAGCGTAAAAAAGTTCTTCTGGCCTCGCTTGATACCCAGCGGCCAGCCGCGCAGCTTCAGCTTGAACAGCTGGCAAAGCAGGCGGCAGTACCGTCATTGTCAATTGTCCCTGGTCAGAGCCCTGTTGATATTGCGCGTCGCGCAATGGAAACAGCGCGCCTCGAAGGGTTTGATGTCGTTATTCTTGATACGGCTGGTCGCCTCTCCATCGATGAAGTGCTGATGGATGAAGTGCGTCAGGTGCGCGCGGTGACAAACCCGGCTGAAACATTGCTGGTTGTTGACGCCATGACCGGTCAGGATGCGGTGAATACAGCCAAAGCCTTTAACGAGGCAGTCGGTGTTACCGGTGTGGTCATGACCCGAATGGATGGTGACGCACGCGGTGGTGCAGCACTGTCGATGAAGGCAATTACCGGCGCACCGATTAAACTGACGGGCTCTGGTGAGAAGCTTGATGCTCTGGAAGAGTTCCATCCTGAGCGTGTTGCTGGTCGTATTCTTGGCCTTGGCGATATTGCCGGCCTGGTAGAAAAAGCGGCTGATACCCTCGATCATGAAGAGGGCGAACGCCTGGCCAAAAAAATGATGGCCGGTAAGTTCGATCTTGACGATTATGCCTCGCAAATTCGTCAGATCAGTAAAATGGGTTCCATTTCCGGCATCATGGGCATGCTGCCAGGTATGAACAAAGTTAAAGAAGCAATGGGTGATAAGGAGCTCGATACGAGCATTCTTAATAAACACCTTGCAATTATTTCCTCCATGACCAGAAAAGAGCGCAAAACGCCTGCTATTATCAAGGCGTCACGTAAAAAACGTATTGCTGCCGGGTCAGGGACGACAGTTCAGGATGTCAATAAGCTGCTCAAGCAGTTTGGAATGATGTCCGATATGATGAAGCGTTTTAGCAAGCTGGGCGTGAAAGGTCTTATGCGCCAGGGCTTATCTGCGCTCATGCCGAAAGGAATGGGGAATGGTCCACCTGGTGGTGGCGGTCGCCCCTTTCGCTGATCAGTTTGTTTTTGTCTGAATTTGTATAGATCTGGAGAAGTCTGAATGAGTCTTAAAATTCGCCTTGCTCGCGCTGGTGCAAAAAAACGTCCTTACTACCACATTGTAGTAGCTGACAGCCGTTCACCCCGCGATGGTCGCTTTATCGAGAAAGTTGGCGCTTACAACCCAATGCTGCCATCAGAGCACGCTGACCGCGTACGTCTGATTAACGAGCGCATCACGCACTGGCTGTCACAGGGTGCACAGCCAACTGACCGTGTTGCCCGTTTCCTGGGGCATGCTGGTCTGGCACCAAAACCAGCTTACGCTGAGCAGCCAAAACAGTCTGCGCCAAAGAAAAAAGCTCAGGCACGCGCTGAAGCTGCTGCTAAAGCTGCTGCAGCAGCCTGAGTCTGAAAACGAGCAAAGCAGATTATGCGTTCAGACCTCATATTAATTGGTGTTATAGGGAAAGCTCATGGTGTGCGCGGCCTTGTGCGTGTGCATAGCTATGCAGATGACCCTGCAACACTGGAGGAGTATGAGGCTCTTCAGGACGAGCAGGGGCGGTCATGGTCTTTGCGCTGGCGTGGTGCTGATGGTGTTGCGGAGCTGCGTGATGCACGCGGCAACCTGATATCTGATCGCACAGCAGCGCAGGCTCTGGTTAATACGCGCCTGTATGTCTCCCGGGATCTTTTGCCCGAGACTGAAGAGGAAGAGTTCTATCATTCAGATCTGATCGGAATGGAGGCCTGGGAAGGTACAGCTTCTCTCGGGCGTATCCTGATGGTTCATGATTACGGTGGTGGTGCCAGCCTGGAGATTGAAGGTGGTCTGATTATCCCTTTCACCCGTGCCTGTGTGCCTGAGGTTGACCTTGCCGCGCGAACAGTTCGTATTGTTCGCCCTGCTGAGGTTTCAGGCGAAGAAGGGCAGGGTGTTTCGGGACGGTCAGCGGAGCAGCAGGTATGACCTGGCAGGCTACGGTTATGACGCTTTTTCCTGAAGCGTTTCCGGGTGTGCTGGGTATCTCTCTTGCAGGTCGTGCGCTTGAGAACAAAACCTGGTCATGCAGCACATATGATTTACGTCAGTGTGGGCTTGGCCGGCACCGTGCGGTGGATGATACGCCGTTTGGTGGTGGTGCAGGTATGGTTATACGGGCAGATGTTGCTGATGCAGCTTTTTCGGCTGTTGACGCCCCGGCGGATGTTCCCCGGGTTTTTCTGACACCCAGAGGGACACCTCTGCGTCAGAAAGATGTTGTCCGTTATGCCGGTGCTCCGGGTGTTGTTCTGATGTGTGGCCGCTTTGAAGGTGTGGATGAGCGGGTGCTTGAAGCCCACAATGTGGAACAGGTCTCTGTCGGGGATTATGTTCTGTCGGGTGGAGAAGCAGCTGCTCAGGTCTTTCTGGATGCATGTGTGCGTTTGCTGCCTGGTGTGATGGGCAGCGACCAGAGCGGGGTTGAGGAAAGTTTTTCCGACGGTCTGCTGGAGTATCCGCATTATACACGTCCTGCTGAGTGGCAGGGGCGTAAAGTGCCGGATGTTCTGCTTTCTGGTAATCATGCTGCCATTGCTGCCTGGCGGCAGAAAAAGGCTGAAGAGACAACGCGGGAAAGAAGGCCGGACCTGTGGTCTGCCTGGCTGGCTCGCAGAGAAAAAAATGAGACTGCTGCCGGAATGTCCGGCCAGGCAGGCTAAACCGGGGTTTGAGGAAGGATTACGGAATATGAATATTATTCAGCAGTATGAAGCTGCCGAGATTGCACGTCTTACAGCAGCACGCCCTGTGCCAGAATTTGCAGCCGGTGACACGGTTCGCGTTTCTGTTCATGTTGTCGAAGGCGAGCGTAAGCGCGTTCAGGCATTCGAAGGTGTTGTGATTGCACGCTCTAACCGCGGGCTGAACAGCAACTTCACAGTGCGTAAAATTTCTAACGGTGAAGGCGTAGAGCGTATTTTCCCGCTTTATGGGCCCATCATTGCAGAAATTAAAGTTGTACGTCGTGGTAAAGTGCGTCGTGCAAAACTGTACTATCTGCGTGGCCGTAGCGGTAAGTCTGCTCGTATTGCAGAACGTCCCCGTGACGTGGTGGCACCTGCTGCTGCCAGCTGAAACAGACTGTAACCAGTCAGTTTCGTTGCATGAGAAAGCCCGGCCGCATTTTGCAGCCGGGTTTTTTTTATGGTCATATTAAAAAACTGACAGACAGCTCACATTCGCTTTTTTATCTCTGCTCTGTCTGTAGCCGGGACATAAAAAGGCACATATAAGAAACGAACGATAAGGCCGGTCAGGGCAGCTCGGGTGCTGCGGAAATAATCAGGCCGGTATACGAAAAGGGGAAGGACCATGGCGCCGCGTACGCTGTTCGACAAAATCTGGGATCATCATGTTGTCGAGACATTGCCCGATGGTACTTCTATTCTTTATATCGACCGCCACCTTGTGCATGAAGTGACCAGCCCTCAGGCATTTGAGGGCTTGCGTCTTGCCGGGCGCCGTTTGCGTCACCCTGAAAAAACGGTCGCTGTGGTTGACCATAACGTGCCTACTTCTGACCGTAGCCAGCCGATTGAAGAAGAAGACAGCCGTAATCAGATCGAAACGCTTGAACGTAATGTTAAAGAGTTCGGTGTTCCTTATTTTCCGCTGCTTTCTGCCAGTCAGGGCATTGTGCATGTTGTTGGCCCCGAGCAGGGCATTTCTCTGCCTGGTATGACTATTGTCTGTGGTGATTCTCACACTTCCACCCATGGTGCTATGGGTTCGCTTGCTTTTGGTATTGGTACGTCAGAAGTTGAGCATGTAATGGCAACGCAGACTATTTTGCAGCGTCCGGCCAGAAATATGCGTGTGACGGTTGAAGGCACACCAGGTAACGGCGTTTCGGCTAAAGATATTATGCTTGCGATTATCGGGCATATCGGCACAGCAGGTGGCACGGGTCACGTTATTGAATTTGCCGGTTCAGCCATCCGTGGTCTTGATATGGCTGGTCGTATGACGATCTGTAATATGTCGATTGAGGCCGGCGCACGTGCAGGCATGGTTGCTCCTGACGATGTGACATTTGAGTATGTCAGAAACCGTCCGTTTGCTCCTAAAGGTGATGATTTCGACAAGGCTGTTGCATACTGGCGCACGCTTGCCTCTGACGAAGGTGCGCATTTTGACAAAGAAATAACGCTGCGCGCTGAGGATATCGCACCGTCCCTGACATGGGGTACCAGCCCTGAAACGGTTGTTTCTATTACCGGCACAGTGCCGGACCCTGAGCAGGAAACAGATGAGGCTGTGAAAGTGCAGCGTCGTCGTATGCTTGAGTATATGGGGCTCGAAGCAGGGCAGACTATAGCTGGTGTGCCTGTCGATGTTGTCTTTATTGGTTCATGTACTAACAGCCGTATTGAAGATTTGCGTGCCGTTGCTCATGTCGCTGCCGGCCGTAAGGTGGCAGAGGGTGTTCGTGCCATGATTGTGCCCGGGTCAGGTCTGGTGAAACAGCAGGCTGAGCAGGAAGGGCTGGATAAAATTTTCCTTGATGCAGGGTTTGAATGGCGTGAGGCTGGCTGCTCAATGTGCCTGGGCATGAACCCTGACCGCCTGACACCGCAGCAGCGTTGTGCTTCAACCTCGAACCGTAATTTTGAAGGACGTCAGGGTCCGGCTGGTCGTACACATCTGCTCTCGCCGGCTATGGCAGCAGCAGCAGCTGTGACCGGATGCCTGACTGATGTGAGGGAGCTGATCTGATGGAAAAATTTACATCCTTATCCGCAGTAGCAGCAGCACTGCCTGAAGCTAATATCGACACCGATAAAATTATTCCTGCCCGCTTTCTTAAAACAACAAAGCGTACCGGGCTTGGTAAACATGCCTTTGACAGCATGCGCTATCATCCTGATGGTACAGAAAACCCTGACTTTGTTCTCAATCAGCTGCCATGGCGTCATGCAGAAATTCTGATAACGCATGATAACCTTGGCTGTGGCTCTTCACGTGAACATGCGCCCTGGGCCCTGCTTGATTTCGGTATTCGCTGTGTTATTGCGCCATCTTTTGCGGATATCTTTTTCAATAACTGCTTTAAAAATGGCATCTTGCCGATATGCCTGCCGCGTGAGCTGTGCGACGCCCTGATGGAAGATGCCCGTATGGGCAGCAACGCCCGTCTGACTGTTGATTTGCCACGTCAGGTTGTTATTCGCCCGGATGGTAAAGAAATTCCGTTTGAGATCGACCCGTTCCGTAAACACATGCTGATTGAGGGCCTTGATGATATTGGCCAGACTCTTTTGCATGAAAAGCGTATCGACACCTATGAAGAGCAGGTTGCTCACGACCGCCCCTGGGTTCCCACAATTTCTATAGACTGACTTACTGACTGGAGAAGTTCATGACTGCTCAATCACCTAAAAAGCTTCTTGTGCTGCCTGGTGACGGAATTGGCCCCGAAGTGATGCAGGAAGTGCGCCACATCATGACGTGGCTTGAACAGAAGCGCGGTCTTTCTTTCGAGGTGTCAGAAGACCTGGTTGGGGGGGCATCACTTGAGAAATATGGTGTGCCGATCCGTGATGAGGTGATTGAGAAAGCATGGGCCGCTGATGCAGTTCTGTTCGGCTCAGTTGGTGACCCGCGCTGGGCTCATGTCGGGTTTGAAAAGCGGCCTGAACTGGCTATTCTTAAACTGCGTCAGGAGCTGGCTTTATTTGCTAACCTGCGTCCGGCTCAGGTGTTTGACGCGCTGGTTGATGCCAGCACGCTCCGCCCTGAAGTTGTGCAGGGTCTCGACATCATGATTGTACGTGAAAGTGTCGGCGGTATTTATTTTGGCAGCCCGCGCGGTATCGAGACTTTGCCTGATGGCAGTAAAAAAGGCATCAATACAGAAGTTTATACAACATCTGAAATTGAGCGTGTTGCCCGTGTTGCTTTTGATCTGGCACGGAAACGTCAGGGTCGTGTCTGCTCAGTTGAGAAATGCAACGTGATGGAAAGCGGTCTTTTGTGGAAAGAGGTTGTAACCGAATTGCATGCCCGCGAATATCAGGACGTTGAGCTGTCTCATATGCTGGCTGATAACTGTGCTATGCAGCTGGTCAGAAATCCGCGCCAGTTTGATGTGATTGTCACGGGTAATCTGTTTGGTGATCTGTTGTCAGACCTTGCTTCTATGCTGACAGGCAGCCTGGGGATGTTGCCATCAGCGACACTGGGTGTTGCTGATAAAAGCGGGAAGTTCCCGGCGCTTTATGAGCCTATTCATGGCAGTGCGCCAGATATTGCAGGCAAAGGTATTGCCAACCCGCTTGCACAAATTTTGTCTTTTGCCATGCTGCTGCGTTATTCACTTAACCTTCAGGATGCTGCGCAGGAGATCGAAAATGCAGTCTCCGCTGTTCTGGCCAGTGGCCTGCGTACGGCTGATATCGCTGGTGCCGGGCAGAAAGCTGTGAGTACATCAGAAATGGGTAAAGCTATTATTGAAGCCCTTAATGCTGCGGCCTGATAAAATCTAACGTGTTTGATAAAGCTGGCTTTTGAAAATATTCATTATTTCAGAAGTCAGCTTTTTTATTTAAAATGAATTTTAAAATTTCCGTCCTTGTGACGTTAAACGCAGAGCAGACATAGTTATTGCAATCATTCTGCTGCTGTTACATTCTTCTTTTGCATATAAGGGCTTTATTGCCGGTGTAGAGAAAAGGGTGTTCTATGAATTTAAGAGGTTGGTTGCTGGCATCTGCCGTGTCTGTTCTGGCGGTTGCCGCTACTGTGCCATGCAGCGCTGCGACACAGGCTGTAAATAAGCAAAATAACACAGCTTTTCTGAGTGATATTCACGGTGCTAAAGCTCTTGAGTGGGTCAGGGCACAGAATAACAAAACGACCAGTGAGCTTGAAAAAGATAAACGCTATCAGGAGTTTTACGATAAAACACTGAGTGTTTTACAGGCACCAGACAGATTGCCTTCTCCTGATTTTTTTGCCGGTGGTATCTGGAATTTCTGGCAGGATGCGCAGCACCCCCACGGTATATGGCGGGCGGCTACACTTGAGTCTTATTTGTCTTCTGACCCGTCATGGCAGACAAAAATTGATTTTGATGCGCTCTCAAAGCAGGACCATAAAAACTGGGTTTTTCAGGGAACCAGCTGTCTTAACCCGGCAGATGAGAAATGTCTGATTGCGCTGTCAGATGGTGGTGAAGATGCCGTAACGCTGCGCGAGTTTAATACAAAGACAGGTCAGTTTGTTAAAGAGAATGGTTTTGAATTTTCCCGTTCAAAACAGAATGCAACCTGGCTTGATGATAATACTATTCTGCTTGCACGTGACTGGGACGGAAAAGGAACAGACCTGACAGCGTCAGGCTATCCATTTGTGGTTAAAAAGGTTGAGCGGGGGCAGTCTCCGGCACAGGCGCAGGAGGTTTATCGGGGCCAGCCTTCTGATATCAGCGTTGAAACACTTGCTCTGACAGATGGCCAGGGGCACCGCCTGGTGCTTGTTTCTCGTCGGGTGACTTTCTTTGAAGTGCGTTTTGCTGTGCTTGACGGTAATACGCTGCACTGGCTGAGCATACCAGAAAAGGCTGACGTGCAGGGGCTGCTGAATGGTCGTCTGATCTTCTCTGTGAATGAAGACTGGAAGCGCGAAGGTCTTCCAACTATACCTGCCGGCAGTGTGGTCTCTGTTGACCCGGAGAATACCGTTCAGAGCGCCGAAATTGTTTTTACCCCATCAGCCACTCAGGCTGTTGAGGATATCGGTGTTACTAAAAATGCTGTTCTGATCAGCTTCCTTGATAATGTGCGCGGTCGCGCTGCCCGATTCAAAAGTGCCGGCGCCGGTAAACCATGGCAGAGTGAACAGCTTAACCTGCCAGATATGGCTTCGGTGCATGTTGCTGCGACCAGCACGCAGTCAGATGAAGCCTTTGTGAGTGTGGAAAGCTATATTAAGCCACGCGAACTCTGGCTTGTGCAGGGAGATGAAAAGCCACGCCAGGTGAAAGCAGCGCCCGCCCGGTTTAATGCGAGTGACCTTGAAACAGAGCAGTTGTGGGCAACATCGACAGATGGTGTGAAAGTGCCGTATTTCATTGTTCATCGTCGTAACATGCCAATGAATGGCCAAAACCCGACATTAATGACGGCTTATGGTGGTTTCCAGGTTTCTTACACGCCTGTTTATGCACCCGAAACGGGCCTGCTATGGCTTGAACGTGGTGGTGTTTATGTCGTTGCCAATATTCGTGGCGGTGGTGAGTTCGGGCCAAAATGGCACGAGGTGGCACGTAAATCAGGGCGGATGAAAGCCTATGATGATTTTGCGGCCGTTGGTAAAGATCTCATCCACCGGGGCATTACATCAACAGAACATCTTGGTATTCGTGGCCGCTCTAATGGCGGCCTGCTGGCCGGAGCTGAAATGGTGCAGCATCCTGATTTATGGAAAGCTGTGATCATTGGTGTGCCGCTGCTCGATATGGAGCATTTTGAAACCATGTCAGCCGGTGCTTCATGGGTTGGGGAATATGGTTCTATGTCAGTGCCATCGGAAGCAGAGTTTTTGCGTAAAATTTCTCCGTTGCAGTCACTGAGAGCTGATGTGACCTATCCGGTGCCCTTTATTTTTACCTCGACCAGTGATGATCGTGTTGGCCCGGTACATGCTCGTCGTTTCGCTGAGAAGCTACAGAGTATGGGTAAAAAGTTTTATTATTATGAAGATATTCAGGGCGGGCACTCGGGCACAGTAAATGCGCCTGAAGTTGCGCAGGAGCGTGCGCTTGAATTTGTTTATCTGTCTCAGTTTCTGATGGATCAGCCGTAAATTTTATTTCCCCCTCTTTCCTCCGTTTCGGAGGGAGAGGGGTTTTACCGCTTATAAAGGCAGTTTCCATGAAAGCTTGACCTTTTGCATGGGAATATCTGTTTTAAGACTGCGTACGCCTTTAATCCGAGCCAGATATTCTGACTGAAAATGCCTGTAAGCCTCAAGACTTTTAACAAGAACACGCAGCAGAAAATCACAGTCTCCCGCCATTAAGTGACATTCAACGACCTCAGGTGAGGCCTGAATGACTTTTACAAAGTGGCTGACAGTATCTTCATCCTGCGCATCAAGCCAGACGCGGACAAACACCGTGGTCGTAAATCCCATTTTTACGGGGTTTAGCAGAGCAACATACTCATCAATTATACCGGCTTCTTCAAGCTGGCGCACACGGCGCAGGCAGGGGGTTGGGGTTAAACCAATTTCCCGGGCCAGCTCGATATTGCTGATACGCCCGTTACGTTGCAGGGCGACTAAAATTCGTCTGTCTATCTCATCGGGAGAGTATGGCATATTATGCTCTTTATAAAAGAATTAAGAGTTTAATATTCTAATTTAAGAAGATTTATAAGTATTTTTTGAAAGCACATTTTACGTCTTTATCGCTACATTCGGCTGCTTTTATTTTATGGTGATGAGTGTGAATACATGTGCTGATGATGCCCCCCCGGGAGCCGCATCTGAGTTCTGGCGGGCTGTGCGTACTTCGTTCCCGGTTGCAATGAGTTTTATTCCCTTTGGGCTGGTGCTTGGCGCGCAGGCTCGTATGCAACATCTGTCATCCTGGCAGGTGCCGGTGATGACGGGTCTTAATTTTGGTGGTGGTTCAGAGTTTGCGGCGGTCGGGTTATGGACATCCCCACCGCATATACTGCTTATTGTGAGTGTAACATTTCTGATTAACAGCCGGCATTTGCTTATGGGGGCTGTTTTTGCGCCTTATCTGAACAAATTATCACGGTTTAAGGCCCTGGTTTGTCTATTTTTTATGTGTGATGAAGCCTGGGCACTGAGTCTGTCAGACTGTAAAAAAAGAGGTTTTAGTCTGCCATATTATACTGGTGTGGCTGGCATGCTTTATTTTAACTGGGTGTTATCAACCTTTGCGGGGGCTCTCCTTGGGCCGGTTTTGGGTGATGTTACACGCTACGGGTTTGATATGGCGTTTCCGGCTGTATTTTTTGTATTGCTGAAGGGTATGTGGAAAGGCCTGCTGTTTTCAGGTCTGCCCTGGGTCGTTAGCCTTGCTGTGGCGATAACAGCTTATTTGTATCTTCCAAAAGGCTGGTATGTACCATGTGGTGCACTTGCTGGTTTAACTCTGGCATGGTGGCAGGCACGGGCATGATTATTCTGACAATAATATTCATGGCACTGGCAACATACAGCACGCGTATCGGAGGGTATCTTATTCTGAGCCGTTACCCTGTTTCACGACGTGTGGCGCGTATGATGGAGGTTGCTCCGGGGTGTATTCTTATTTCGGTACTGGCGCCTGATTTTGCATCAGGGCGAGTGGCTGATCTGCTGGCTCTTGGCGTCACCATGCTGGCAGCCTTAAGGTTCTCCCTGTTTTATACGGTGCTGATCGGTATAGGGTCAGCCTGGCTTCTCAGGGCCTGGGTTCCTGTTTAGTCAGGGGGGGGGCAGGCACAAAAAAACCGGGCTTCCTGAGGGAAGGCCCGGCTTTGCGCTGTAATCTGTGCGGAGGCTTAGAAGCCTTCACGCTCCAGACGCTTACGCTCCATCTTGCGTGCACGACGTACAGCTTCGGCAGACTCACGAGCTTTGCGCTCTGATGGCTTTTCGAAGTGACGACGAAGTTTCATTTCGCGGAAAATGCCTTCGCGCTGCATTTTCTTCTTGAGGGCTTTAAGAGCCTGGTCGACATTATTATCGCGGACGAGAACGTGCACTTGGTGACTAACCCCTGTTTCAAAAAACCCGGTTTTTCCGGCTTTAGTGTGTATAAATAAAAGAAGGCAGACGCAGGACGTCACGCCGATTCCTGATACTGGCAGACCGTATAGCATGGGCTTGTGTAAAAATACAAATCGTTCTTTCTTCTTAATCATATTCATTTAAAAAATATTTTCCGGTGGGAGATCAGAACAGCGTGACCATTCTCAAAATAGCCCGCATGGGCCACCCGGTACTTCTCAGGCGTGCTGATGAGGTCGCTCATCCTGGTGCCCCTGAGTTACAGAAACTGATAGATGATATGACAGAAACTCTGGCTGATGCCGGTGGTGTTGGCCTGGCGGCGCCCCAGGTGCATGTTTCGCAGAGGTTGTTTCTTTATTCTGTGCCTGAAGTACGCAGCGAGGGGGAGGAAGACCCGCCACTGGCCGTGCAGGTAATTATTAACCCGGCTCTTGAGCCTGTTGATGATGAGATGATACCGCGTTTTGAAGGGTGTTTATCTATCCCCGGTATGCGCGGTGAGGTGCCGCGTTATAAACGGGTGCGCTATACAGGCTACGATCGCAACGGTCAGCCTGTTGCAGGCGTGGCATCAGGTTTTCGTGCCCATGTCATGCAGCATGAAATGGATCATCTTGATGGTATCCTGTATCCAATGCGGATGACGGATATGGGCCGGTTTGGTTACGAGGCCGAGATGGTAAAATATGGAGTGCGGACATGAATTTTGTTTCCTCTGCGCAGATCAGGCAGGCTGTTTTACTCGCTGTTGCCGGTATAGCGTCAGCCAGTACCCCTTCTTTGCCTGAGCATGATCCCCTGCGGGATGAGGCATTGCGTAAACTTGCACGGCAGGCCGGAACGTGCGGGTGGAGCCTGTCTGTTTTATCTGACGTGGCCGGAGATGACGCCGATCTTCTTTTTCCCGGTGGGGTAACTGAGATGATCGAAGCCTGGTCTGATTTATGTGACCGGGAAATGCTCGATGCTGCCTTTGATATCCGGGAAGAGCGTCTGAGTCGCCGGGTCAGGCAGTTACTTTTATGTCGTTTGCCGGGCGATGAGAGCCGCAGAAATGCAGCCCGTGCCGCATTACGATCTTTACTGGTTACGCCGGGGGGGATTCAGGTTTTGCGACGTTCTCTCATGCGTACAGTGAATGCAATCTGGCAGGGGGCTGATGATATGTCATCAGGTCTGACATTTGTCACCAAACGCCTGACGTTAAGCCATGTTTATGCCGTATCTTTATTATACTGGCTCTCGCGTGGCGGAAGTGACGCAGATATGGCGGCATTTATTGACCGTCGTCTGGCAGCAGTTCTGAAAACAGGGCAGGTAAAGGCACGTCTGAGTGAGTTTTTTATGAAAAAAGGCGGTAAAACGGCTCGCAGTGCCTTCCCGGCAGAAAATGGGGAGACAGCCTCTGTATGAATGGTTATCGCCCGGTTGATGAAGCAGGCTCGGGTCTTCTTTTTCTCAGAGAGGAGCAGATCAGACATGCTCAGACGATCATGTTCCTAGCAAACCGTGATGCTGCTGAAGCGATTGCTCCTCTTCTTGAAGAATATGACCTGGGGCGTGCGCATTATCGTGTGCTGCAGGTGCTTGCTTTTAGTCCGGGTGTGCCTGTCAGCCGGCTGCGTGATATTCTTGGTGTCACCAAACAAAGTCTTGCCCGTACGCTGACCGAGCTGCATGAGCGGGACTATGTTGATACGACAGCCTCCCGGCGTGACAGACGGCAAAAGCTGTTAACGCTGAGCAAAAAGGGGCAGAGGGTGGAAGCGGAACTTTTTTCAGTTGCCAGAGGCCGGCTTGTCGCGGCTTATCGTGATGCGGGCGGAGCCGCGGTTGAAGGGTTTCGGCGAGTTATGTGGGGTATGCTTTCAGAAAGTAGCCGTAGTTTAATGTCAGATGATGAGATCACACGTAAAAAGGGTGCGGTGAGTGGATAGCCTCTCTGATCTTTCGACCGGGAGAGAGGAAGCCTCTCACATTATCGTGGTTGATGATGATGCACGCCTCAGGCGGCTTTTGCAGCGTTATCTGTCTGAGCATGGGCTGCGTGTCAGTGTTGCGTCAAATGCGGCAGAAACGCGCCAGGCCCTTGAGAGTATTCAGCCTGACGCTATGGTGCTCGACGTCACAATGCCTGGTGAGAGCGGGCTTGAGCTGACGCGCTCTCTTCGTCAGCAGGGTTTGTCCTTTCCGATTATTTTGCTGACAGCACGGGGTGAGCCCGCCGATCGTATTACCGGCCTTGAAGCCGGAGCAGATGACTATATGGGCAAACCTTTTGAGCCCAGGGAGCTGCTGCTGCGTATCAGGGCACATCTGCGCCGTCATCTCCCGCAGAGTGCTTCTGATGAGTTGCGGATTGTACGCCTGGGGGATAAGGATTTTGACCCTGTGCGTGCTTTGTTGTGTGGTCCTGAGGGTAATATTCATCTGACAGGCGGGGAGGGCGCTCTCCTGTCTGTTCTGGCCAGGCAGCCAAACAGAGTGTTTTCCCGTGAGGAAATTGCTCTGGCGCTTGAAATGCCAGATATAGGTGAGCGTGCTGTTGATGTGCAGATTACACGTTTGCGGCGTCGTATAGAAAAAGACCCGCGTGAGCCACGCTTTCTCCACACTATTCGTGGGCGGGGGTATGTTCTTAAACCTGGTCTTTCATAGAGTAGCATCTTTCAGAGAGGTTGCGTGACATATAAGCAATGGCTCAGATCTCCCCGGGTTGAAAAAAGTATCAGGCGTATTTTGCCTCGCTCGATGCTGGGGCGCTCTTTGCTTATTGTGCTGATACCCCTTCTGGTGACGCAGGTGATATCGCAGGGTCTGTTTTATGGTAACTTTCTTGGCGTTGCCTCACGCCGTTTGTCAGATTCTGTTGCCTCTGAAATCGTTCTCTCTCTTAAAACTCTGGAAAGGCTGCATTCTCAAAGTGACAAGCAGTGGTTTGTTAATCAGGCACAGGATCAGCTGCATCTGATAGAGATATGGAAGCCAGGCTTCCAGCTGACACGCGTTGGTACTAATCATATTATGGGCCCGATGGATGAAAATCTTGCCCATGCTCTTGAGAGCAGCGTTGACCATCCGCTTTTTATTGACTGGCATACGGACCGGCACACAGTATTTGTTTTTATTCAGCTCAGTGATGGTATTTTAGAAGTTCAGGTGCCGCGTAAGCGTCTTGATATGGGGCAGTTATGGCTGTTTGTGTCATGGACAGCAGGTAGCTCGTTTTTGTTGTTTTTGCTGGCCAGCCTGTTTTTGCGTAATCAGGTCAGGGCTATTCGTCGTCTCGCTTATGCAGCTGAACAGTTTGGCCTCGGGCGTGATGTCGGGCCAATCAGGCCATACGGCGCCCAGGAGGTACGAAAAGCCGCTGTTGCGTTTAACCGGATGCAGGACCGGATTTATCGTTTCATTTCACAAAGAACCGGTGTTCTGGCCGGAGTATCGCATGATTTGCGTACACCACTTACACGTATTCGCCTGTCTCTCGCAATGCTGCCCCGTTCCGGTCAGGTAGATGCTGCCCAGGTCGCTCCGGATATTGATGATATGATCGGTGATGTTGATGAGATGGAGCATATGATTGACAGCTACCTCTCTTTTGCCCGGGGAGAGGGGGCTGAAACACCTCAGCGTACAGAGTTACGGCCCTATCTTGAAGATGTTGTCGCTGCAGCACGTCGGGCTGGTACGCATTTTCAGGGGCTGGAGGTGGAGGAGGGGGTCTTTTTAGTCATACGCCCTGATTCTATACGCCGGGCTTTGATGAATTTGCTCGATAATGCACGTCGGCATGGGGGGGCAGTCACTCTGACAGCTTATGCAACGCCCGCTGGCGCCTGCATTGTGACTGATGATGATGGAGAAGGCATTAACCCGGAGCTTCGTGACACCGTTTTTCGTGCATTTGAAAGTGGAAAAGGTGGCGGTACAGGCCTGGGGCTGACGATATCGCGCGACATAATACGTGCACATGGCGGCGATATGGAGCTCGATACCGCCCCGGGCGGAGGGCTGAGAGTAAGTATTCTCCTGCCCTGGTAAAGAAAACGAAAAAGACTATGATGTCAGAGCGTGTTGCCTGAGCCGAAATGTCCCGGGCCGGAGTTGCTGTTGCCCAGACCCTGACTCTGACCTGTGGCGCTGCCTGTGCCCATAAGGTTTTGCATGGGGTTGTATCGTCCGACATTCCCCAGAATTTGCTGCAGGATATTAATGCTTGTGCCGGGAGTGGGGGTGACCTGACTGATCATAGACACAGGACGGGCATCTTTGCGGTTAAGAGTACGCAAAGTTTTTAGTTTACCATCGTTGTCAAAGTTCAGAACAACAACCTGCTGTTTATCAATTCCGGGAAAATTTGCCGGACGCAGATAGGTTGTCATCGAGATATAAATCCAGGTGTTATCGTCGAAGGCACCCCGGGTTGTAGGTGACCCCATAAGGTCGATAGCGTCAGCACGGGTGCTGCTGCCTGGTATAAGCTGGTCATAATCATCAGCTTCAACGAGTGAACCACGAGGTACAGGCGTGGGGCTGAAAATAGAGCAGCCGGATACAAGAGACAGAACTGCGATAAGGCTGACAGCCTTACGAAGACGCATCGTGATGAAGGGGCGCTGCGGCAACATGGTTCAGTCTGATATCCTGTGCGTTGTTACAAAGGTAATGATATAAATATATCGTGCTGACTTTACTACCATGAAAAAAAGCACCTGTCTCCCTGAACTGACCGGATCACGCAGCCTGACCAGCGATGCGCTGTGAGGCAGCTTTGTCAGAGAGCCGTGTAAAAAATATTCTGATGTCAGGCTGATATGCCGGGTGGAATGCAGTAATATAAAATAATCGGGATCTATTTCTGGTTGTGCTGCCTGTTGCTGTAACAGCAGGGGGCTGATCAGGTAAGGAAGCAGGAGATTATTTTGTGACTCCAAAATCTGAATTTTCACGGCATATCGCTGTTAATCGAATCGGTAGTAACGGGCTGAAAATTACAGTTGAAGCAACGGCGGATGAATGCAGGCTTATAGCCAGACGTCTGAACCTGCCTGATGTAACGATGTTGCGCTGCAGGTATAACCTGGTGTCGTCTGACCAGAACAATGTTGTGGCCCAGGGTGCTCTGGCAGCTAAATTTCAGCATGTCTGCGTTGTTACACTTGAACCGTTTGAAGATGTACTGACAGCATCATTTAATATAAAATTTGTTCCGGAAGAATTTTTTACTGAAAGTTCGGCGCTGGAACTGGATGTTGAAGACGAAATTCCCTATACAGGAAATAATATTGACCTCGGTGAGGCTACTATAGAGCAGTTTGCACTTGAACTTCCTGCTTATCCGCATAAGCCGGATAGTGTTCTTCCGGAAGAAATTATACCGGAGGAGGAAGTGCAGGCAGCACCCGTATCAGAGAAGCGTATTAATCCGTTCGCAGCGTTACAGGAATTGCGACAGAAAAAGAAGTGAATATACAGGCGAAAGCCAGCTGAAGCTTGCGAAATGACAAGCTGTCTGCTACAGCGCCCCATCGGTCTGGCTAATGGCCTGCTTTGTGTGCTGCACGGTTAACCCCGTTGCAGGTGTTTAAAAAGAAATATCTGGAGAGAGCCGGGAAATGGCTGTACCTAAAAGAAAAACCTCGCCATCACGTCGTGGTATGCGTCGTAGTCATCAGGCACTGCGTGTTGAAGCTCATGCAGAATGCTCAAACTGTGGCGAACTGAAACGCCCTCATAATATCTGCAGTCATTGTGGCCATTACGATGGTCGTGAAGTTATTGCAGCAGGAAAAGCACTTAAAGTTGCTGTGCGTGCCTGATTTTAGTCAGGTGTTTTTCCCCTTCCTGTTCTGGTGCGAAGAGATGCAGCAAAACATGGCGGGGGTAGATTTCTCGACTATGATAAAGGGACCGGTATGAGCGGACAGGAAAATTCAGGGATTGATTCCCCCGAAGACAGTCAGGTGTACAGTCTGGCTATTGACGGGATGGGGGGAGATAAAGGTCCTGAAGTCGTGGTTGCTGGTCTCAATATCGCTGCCGATCGTCACCGTAATATGCGGATATTGCTGATTGGTGACGAATCTAAGCTGCTTCCTTTACTGGCTGCTAACCCTAAGGCTGCGGCAATCTGTACGATTTTGCATACAGAGCAGTCTGTGCCCATGGATATGAAGCCGACTGCGGCTTTGCGTCTGCGGCAATCTTCTCTCCGTCTGGGGATGGATGTGGTCGCAAATGGTCAGGCTAAAGGGGTAGTCTCCGCTGGTAACAGTGGTGCGATGCTTGCACTGGCAAAAATTGTTGTAAAAACGATGCCCGGTGTTTCCCGTCCGGCAATGGCGGCTGTAAGCCCGACGGTTAAGGGTGACCTCGTCGCGCTTGATTTGGGTGCCAACGTTAGCTGTGACTGGCGTAACCTGGTCGAATTTGCCGTAATGGGCGATATTTTTGCTAAAACTGTTCTCGGCCTTCCCGCG
This sequence comes from Acetobacter sp. DsW_059, assembly GCF_002153695.1. Classification (NCBI taxonomy): domain Bacteria; kingdom Pseudomonadati; phylum Pseudomonadota; class Alphaproteobacteria; order Acetobacterales; family Acetobacteraceae; genus Acetobacter; species Acetobacter sp. DsW_059. The sequence goes on along the minus strand of NZ_JOPI01000019.1, from coordinate 6,964 downwards.
CCGCGTATAGGCCTTCTGAACGTAGGGTCAGAAGATCAGAAGGGCGATGAAAAACTTCGTATTGCCTCTGAGGTGCTGCGTGAAAGCCCTCTCGCTGATCAGTTCGCTGGTTTTGTTGAGGGGTATGATTTTACATCCGGTAAAGTTGACGTCGTTGTGACCGACGGCTTCAGCGGTAATGTTGCCCTGAAGGCCGGTGAAGGTGTCATGAAAATGGCAACGGCTTTGTTGCGCCAGGTGTTTAACCGCAATCTTATTTCCAGGCTTGGGTATCTTCTGGTAAGGCCCGGTCTTGAGCGTATGAAAGAATGGCTCGATCCGCGTCGTTATAACGGCGCAGTTTTTGTGGGTCTTAACGGCGTTGTCGTTAAATCTCATGGCGGCACAGATGCTGAAGGATTCGCCTGTGCGGTTGATGTCGCGATGGACATGGTTACGCATAATTTTAATGCAAGTATTCGTGAACGCCTGGAGCATATGACGGCTCTTATGGCACAACGACAGTCTCATGAGTCTTAGAAGGCTGTTTATTTTAATTTTAATGACACCTGAATGATAATGAATATAGCCCGGTCGTTGCAGACAATAAAACAGTGCCGGTGAGTAGAAGGCAGAAATGGCAAAACGCGCGCTCCTGGTTGGTTTTGGGGGCTTTCTTCCAGAACGTGTCCTCACTAACGATGAACTGGCTGTAAAATTAAATACTTCAGATGAGTGGATTACCACACGCACTGGTATTAAACGCCGTCACATAGCCGGGCCTGATGATACAGCGGCCAGCATGGCAACCAGCGCTGCTGAGGCTGCACTGGCCTATGCCGGTATGTCAGCTTCAGAGGTTGACGCTGTAATTGTGGCAACGTCAACGCCAGATCAGGCTTTTCCTGCTACTGCGGTCAGGGTTCAGGCTGCATTGGGCATGAAGCAGGGCTTCGCCTTTGATATAGCGGCAGCATGTTCAGGCTTTGTCTACGCTCTTGCTATGGCAAACTCTTTTATCCGCTCAGGTCAGGCACGTAATGTGCTTGTTATTGGCAGCGAAGTGTATTCCCGTATTGTTGACTGGTCCGACCGGACAACCTGTGTGCTGTTTGGTGATGGTGCCGGTGCGGTGCTTGTCTCCGGCACTGACGCGCCTGGCGAGTCAGGTATTCTGTCGACGCATCTTCACTCAGATGGTGCAGAGGGTGACCTTCTTTATGTCGATGGTGCTGTAGGGCGGCCGCATATGAGTGGGCACCTGAAGATGAGCGGACGGGATGTTTTCAGGCATGCTGTTGCTAAGCTCTCCTCTTCTGTTGATGAAGCGCTTGAGAGCGAAGGTCTTTCTTACAGCGATGTTGCATGGTTAGTTCCGCATCAGGCGAATATCCGCATTATTGAGGGTGTTGGCAAAAAATTAGGACTAAATCCTGAACAGGTTGTCGTGACAGTTGACAGGCACGCTAATACTTCTGCTGCGTCGATTCCTCTTGCGTTAAATGAGGCTGTACGTGACGGACGTATTAAAAAGGGTGAACTGGTTCTGATGGAAGCCCTTGGTGGTGGTTTAACGTGGGGCTCTGCTTTGGCGCGTATGTAATTTTCAGATAAAAAGAGAGGCAGATACCACAGAGTAATTGACGTTTCCTGGTAATATGTTAATCTATACTTATGGAAACAATTACACGCGCCTCTCTTGTTGAAAACATTTGTCAGGAAGCCGGTTTGTCTCGCAGAGACTCAGCTGCCGTGCTTGAAGATGTTCTCGAAACAGTAGCCTCTGCACTTGAGCAGGGCGAAAGTGTTAAAATTAGCGGATTCGGTACATTCTCTGTGCGACAAAAAGGCCAGAGAAGCGGACGTAATCCTAAGACAGGGGAGGAGGTGCCTATTCTTCCTCGCTCTGTTCTTGTTTTCCGGTCAAGTCAGCTTCTTCGTGCTCAGGTTAATCATGAGGCAGAGGTGAACTTTGCGGAAGATGCGCATGACTGACGAAAACCAGCTGCCTTCTGTGTCGGATTCTGAAAATTTTTTAGAGAGTGAATTTGAAGCAGGCGGTGAGTTTTCGACTATCAGTGAAGTAGCTGACGAAATTCATGTGCCTCAGCACGTTCTTCGTTTCTGGGAAACTCGTTTTGAGCAGGTCAGGCCGTTAAAACGGCTTGGAGGCCGTCGTTATTACAGTAAGCAGGATCTTGAACTCCTGCGTTATATTTCACAGCTTCTTTATCGGGATGGCCATACTGTCAAAGCAGTCCAGCGCATCCTGGCAGAGGAAGAGGCTAAGGTCTCTGCTCAGAGCCAGCCTGAAGCTGCAGGCAGCAATATTTCTCAGTCAGCAGAGAATGATCCTGTTACGTCTTCTGATACTGCAATGCAGGGAATAATTATTTCTTCTGAAACGACAGAAAAAATAGATAAAGAGCAAGCCGCTGCTGTATCCAGAGAAGTTGCTGAGGTTGCCAGAACAGCTCCTGTCATGACGGATGCAGAGCACACAGCACATTCATCACTCTCTGGCGGCGTGTCAGTCTGGCATAAGGGGCTTGCTGCTGAAGATCATATATCTGATGAAGCTGGAGCCTCTCAGTTTTCAGAAGATGAATCGTTCTCACATGTAGATAATGCGAGTGTTTCTGATCATTCTGATGACATAAACAGAGAGCTGCGTCGGGTGAATGAGCGCGTTAAACATGAGCTGACTAGTTTGCTTTTCGAGCTTGAGGCGATGAGAGATATTTTTTTGCAGGAAAAGTATCTGTAGTTGCTTGTGTCTCTGTGCAGAGGCTGCTAAATACTCTTTCACCGGGAAACGGGCAGTAGCGCAGTCTGGTAGCGCATCAGTCTGGGGGACTGGGGGTCGTGGGTTCGAATCCCGCCTGCCCGATATCCGTTTTCCCGGTTTATAAGGTGCGTAAAAAGCACCTTAACTTCTCCTTATTAAAAATAATTATGTTTCTTTGAGCGAGAGCTGCTCATCGACCAGCGCCTCCATACCAGGTCGAGTGCTGCCATTACTGCCGGGCCGGCAAACAGACCAAGCAGCCCCCACGTTTCGGCACCTCCCAGGATTCCTAGAAGAACCCACAGGAAATGTAGTTTTGTGGTTCCTCCAATAAGGAAGGGTCTGACAAAGTGGTCCGCTACAAAAATCACCAGTAAGCCCATACAAAAGGTGACAACACCAGCCAGTGCAGCCCCTTTGCTAAGCAAAATAAGAGAGACTAAGCCGATTGCAACAGCGGCGCAGAAGGGTAGCATTGCAGCAACGGCTGTAATGACACCAAAGAGGGCAGAGTGCGGAGCGCCGCATAAATAATATATAACGCCCATGAATGCACCTTCAGCCATGCCAACCAGCACCAGCCCCTGAACAGTGCCATGAACTGAAGCGACAATCTGCCGGGCAATAATTTCACCGCGCCGGCCAAAAGCACGACGTGAAGCAATGCGGCATTGATGAATGACGGCATTGCCGTCCTTATACAAAAAAAACAGCGTTAAAATAGAAAAGCAGAATAATGTTCCACGATGCGCTACCTGTGCACCAAGCGCTTTGGTTACTGCCATTCCTTTACTGTTGAGAGAGTAAGCAAAGTCTGCAACGTTTTGCGGATCACTCAGATGGTTATGCCACCATGGTGCCAGGTATTTCTCACCATATGGCAAATGTGACAGTGCCTGAGGAAATGGTATTCCTGAGTTTCTTGCCGCTTCAAACCATGCCAGAGCACTTTGAGCTTCTTTGACAGCTTTTAGTGTAATAAGCAGGAAAGGAATAATAAAAATAAGCGCAATAACTATAGTAAAGACTAAGGGAAGAATGACAGATCTAAGGCTTTGAGGACATAAAGATCTGACGCGTGTATAAAGAGGCCACGTTGCTATTGCAAAGACGCTCCCCCATATCAGTGAGGGCAGAAAACTTTGAATTGTACACAATGCAGCAACAATAATAAACAATGTCAGGCAGGCACGTGCAATTTCCTGCCCTCTTTTTGACCGGTGGCTTTGTTTATTAAAAGTACAGCTTTGAAGTCTTGTTGTCGGAGCACCACCGGGCTTGTTGTCGGACATTACCTAAGAAACTCCCTGTCTTGCTTCGATAGACCTCTGTCTGGCCTTCACGGTGCCAGAATGAGTGTATAATGTCACTCAGGCGTTATTCACAGAGAATAAATTAATTAATCGCCTCTCCTTAAGATGTCTGAGAAACAGGGTTTATGCTGAAAAATCTTTTGACTGTTGGTGGCTGGACAATGCTAAGTCGCATTCTTGGTCTGGTTCGGGATCAGCTGCTTGCTGCATTTATGGGTGTGGGCCCATTGCAGGATGCATATCAGGTGGCTTTTCGCTTACCGAATATGTTCAGGCGACTTTTTGGTGAAGGGGCTTTTAATGCTGCCTTTGTTCCACTTTTCGCATCAGTTCTGACCCGAGAAGGCCCTGTGGAGGCACGTGAATTCGCGCGTCGTGCACTTGGGGGTATGCTCGTCTGGTTATGTTTTTTATGTATTCTTGGCGAAATTTTTATGCCTGAAGTGGTGCGTATTATAGCACCCGGCTTCGTGACGGATGGCTACCGTTACGACCTTGGTATTGCACTGAGCCGTATTACTTTTCCTTATCTTGTTCTTATTTGTGCTGCCGCTCTGGTTGCCGGTGTTCTCAATAGTTTACATAAATTTAGCGTTGCCGCAGCAGCCTATGTTACATTCAACCTCGTAGGTATTGTCGCGATAATTTTTGTATCGCCGTTTATGCCAAATGTTGCATATGCCGCGGCCTGGGGCGTTACAGCTTCTGGTGTCGTGCAGCTTGGTTTGCTGTTGTGGGCCTGTCATAAGGCAGGGTGCGGGTTGTGGCCACTTATGCCCCGTATGACGGCGCGTATGCGACTGCTTATCAGGCGTATGGTGCCTGGCCTGGTCGGAAGTGGTGTCGGGCAGATTAATCTTACAATTGATACGATTATTGCGACGCTTCTGCCTTCCGGTAGTGTCTCGCTTATGTATTTTGCAGATCGTATCAATCAGCTGCCGCTTGGTGTTTTAGGTGCGGCAGCGGGTACGACGCTTCTGCCTGTTCTGACGCGACATCTTGCTGCCGGAGAGCATGCTAAAGCGCATCATGCACAAAACCGTTCGCTGAGTTATGTTTTGTTGCTGACATTACCTTCCGTGGCGGGGCTTCTGGTGTTGTCAGGGCCTATTATGATCGTTTTATTTAGTCATGGTGCTTTTACCGATCAGGATGCCCTGCGCTCAGCACGGGCCTTATGTGCCTATGCTATCGGGTTGCCTGCGTTCGTAATGGTCAAAGTATTGTCTCCGGCATTTTTTGCGAGAGGCGATACAAAAACGCCTGTGTATATTGGTGTTCTGGTCCTGGTTATTAATTTAATTTTTAATCTGCTATTAATGAAACCTCTTGTTTATATGGGGCCGCCACTCGCCAGTAGTCTTGCAGCTTTTCTCAATGTATCTCTTCTGGCTTTTTTTCTTAAAAAACGTGGTGCGCTGACTCTGGATTTTCAGACAAAGAGAACGTCGCTTCTTGCCTGCGTTTCAGCTGCGGGTATGGCTGCCGGGCTAGTGTGCGTGTCTTCTTTGTCGCATTTTCCATCGATGTTTCTGACCAGGGTAATCTGGCTATGTGGCATGGTCAGCCTTGGGTCTGTTATTTACGCGATATTTCTGCATTTCTTCAAACTGGCTGATTTTGCCAGTATTTTAACATCCGTACGTCGGAGAGTCAGTATGAAGAGGTAATTAAGTCGGGAATAGTAAGAGTCCGGCTTTTATTTGAGAATCTTGCAGAGTATTTTTACTTTATTCAAGGATAATTACTCTGCCGGATGATAGGGGTATCAGGAGCGATCCTTATTAATTCTGATATGAAGTTCCTTCCCGGTTTTGAAAAAGGGAATGGATTTTTCAGCGACCTGCACCTGTGCGCCGGTTTTTGGGTTTCTTCCGACTCTCGGTGCGCGTGTTTTAAAGGAAAATGTTCCGAACCCGCGCAGTTCAACGCGATTACCTTCAGACAGGCTTTTCGCTATAGACCCGAAGACCGCATTAACAATCAGAGTAATACTTTTGACCGGCAGATGCGGATTTTTTCTCATCAGAGCGTTAATTAGTTCAGATCTTGTCATATTTAACCTTCGGAGTTCACTTAATCCTATGCAAAAGCGCCGTATGAGCAGGGAATTCTAAAGAAATGAAAGAAAAACTTAACATTACTTAGTGTTCGCGCTGCACATTACAGCGCTTTGTTACAGTATTCTTTGTATAAAATCAAAAGAACAATAAACGTCTGCCCAAAATATATAAAAAAATAAGATATATTTCGGGCAGATTTAAGATTTTATTTTTTGGCGCGACGTGCACGTGCCGCGCTGTCTTCGCCTTCTGTCGTCGCGTGGATTTTACGGCCAAGGCCAATTTCACGAGCCAGTGTTGAACGACGCTCTGCGTAATTAGGAGCAACCATAGGGTAGTCTGTTGGCAGGTTCCAGCGCTCTCTGTACTGCTCTGGTGTCATGTTGTAGGCGCTCTGCAGGTGGCGCTTGAGCATTTTCAGTTTTTTACCGTCTTCCAGGCAAACAATGTAGTCAGGGAAAACAGAGCGTTTGATAGGAACTGCAGGCTGCAGCTTTTCTGGCTCAGGCTGCTGCTGGTCAGCTGTTTTCAGAGCCTGATACACATCTTTAATTAAAGCAGGGATGGTCGCAGGATCTGTCTGATTATTTGAAAGCTGTGCAGAAACAATCTCTGCAACAAGGTCAAGAATAACCGGGTAAGTTTGAGTTTCTGACATGGTCAATCCGTATACTGTATGAGGTGAATATAGAAACGAGTGTATATCGAATCTATTTTTTCTTGTGAATAGAAAAAATCAGAAGATGAAGCAGCGAATACATTTTTTTTAGCAAAAACCGGGGAGTTTTCTTGAATATTTTATTTGAATAAATAAAATT
>NZ_JOPI01000161.1:0-219 GCF_002153695.1 Acetobacter sp. DsW_059 | reverse complement strand
TGTTCTTTGGGATGCTGTGCGCCATTCTCGGGCTGATCAGCACGACACTTTTTTCCTCTCAGACGTTCGACACAGCGTTCTGGGGGCATTTTCACCTGCACCCCCGAACTGAAAGCCACACACATGCAAAACCAGATAACTGACCCTGTGCAGGCTGTTGCCCGCACAGCCTGGGGAGAAGCGCGCGGAGAAGGTGTGCGCGGGATGCGTGCTGTGATG
>NZ_JOPI01000160.1:0-258 GCF_002153695.1 Acetobacter sp. DsW_059 | reverse complement strand
CGTCACAGGTGGAGTTTGTCGCAGCCGAGCGCGTAATACCATTAATTTTAACATTGCCTGACAGGGCCGTGCCCTGAGCTTTCGCCGGAGAAAAGGAGTTAAAAACGGTGATCATCGCCTGATTACAGGCGTTCATTGCCTGTGCCTGAATAGCGATCCACTGGCCGTCTTGTGTAGAGTTATCAATTACGACATCAGATCCGTAAATTGAGCGATATTGCGTCTGATACCAGTCAAGAATCGCATCATAAGTCGGAG
>NZ_JOPI01000159.1:0-321 GCF_002153695.1 Acetobacter sp. DsW_059 | reverse complement strand
TGGTTTTATCGTTTGCGTCAGAGACTACCTGTACAGCACTCTGAAGAACTGCGCCACTGAATGGAAATGTGGCTGTACCAATCGGGAAAGCAGCATAGCAGGTCAGTTGTTTTGCACCAATCCACATTTCACCATCAACTGCGCCAGAGCCACCAAGAACGGTAAGGAACCCGTCATTATTAGTGCCGCCGGATGAGTAAAAATTCAGCTCAGTAGTAGCAGAGGTTCCCGTATTATAATTAAGTCGGATTGCTCCGGTTTTTGCCAGAAGATTCCCACTGGAATCCAGTATCTGAGACGATGGCACGGCAGCGTTTGCCG
>NZ_JOPI01000158.1:0-365 GCF_002153695.1 Acetobacter sp. DsW_059 | reverse complement strand
TCAAGCGTTGCCGGGGCAGGTTTCTGTCCGTTTCTGAAGCAGCTTTCAGAGAGCACAAGGGTGGGAATACCCTGCGCGGCCAGTGTTTCAGGGGTTACGTCGCCTCCCGGATGCATACCGTAATTCCATCCGGCAAAGAACAGGTCTGTTTTGGCTGCCAGCAACTGTTCCATAGTCGGGTAGCGTGGTGCAATTTCCGGAATGTTTTGTTGCTGTTTTTTAAATGCCGGGGTGAGCTTGTTCCAGCCGGAGAGACCGCTAAACCCTGCAATATAGGGTTGCAGGTGCAGGGCAAAGGCCATGTCAGCCATATTAATATCATGAATGACCGCATGCTCAGGCCGGTGGGTGATGGTCACTGGCTG
>NZ_JOPI01000157.1:0-705 GCF_002153695.1 Acetobacter sp. DsW_059 | reverse complement strand
TGTCAGCCATATTAATATCATGAATGACCGCATGCTCAGGCCGGTGGGTGATGGTCACTGGCTGTCCGCAGCTTTGTACCGTTATGGGGTAGGTTGTAGCCTGCGTTGTCGTTGCAAAAAGGCTGACTGTTATGAGGCTGAGCAGAAATGAGCGCATCATGAAGGCAGCGCCGTAAAAACAAAAGTGCTCTGGCCATTTTTCAGGCTCACTTTTTCTACGCTCAGCTGAAAAACTGCCTGAAGCTGAGGCGAAAATAAAACATCCTCTGTGGTGCCATCGAGTATGATCTGCCCTTTATTAAGCAGAACTATGCGCTGAGCAAACTGAGGCACCAGAGCAAGGTCGTGTAAAACAGCAATCACTGTGCAGGGTAGCTGAGCCAGGAGTTTCAGAAAGCGGCTTCGTGCCGCAAGGTCGAGATGATTGGTCGGTTCATCCAGTAATAAAATTTGGGGTGTCTGCGCCAGGCAGCGTGCCAGCATGACACGCTGCTGCTCTCCGCCGGAAAGTTTTCCAAAAGGCGTGTCGAGTAATGAAGCAACCTCACAATGTTCGATGGCTGTATTGATGGCTGCGTGGTCTTGCTTTGCCTGTGAGGTCTGACGAAAAGGCAGACGCCCAAGTGTAATATAATCACGGGTTATAATTTCGGGGGCGGGTCTGTCTGTTTGTGAAAGCCAGGCAATATGCTGCGCTATGTCTGT
>NZ_JOPI01000156.1:0-219 GCF_002153695.1 Acetobacter sp. DsW_059 | reverse complement strand
TGTTCTTTGGGATGCTGTGCGCCATTCTCGGGCTGATCAGCACGACACTTTTTTCCTCTCAGACATTCGATACAGCGTTCTGGGGGCATTTTCACCTGCACCCCCGAACTGAAAGTCACACACATGCAAAAGCAGATAACTGATCCTGTGCAGGTTGTTGCCCGCACAGCCTGGGGAGAAGCGCGCGGAGAAGGTGTGCGCGGGATGCGTGCTGTGATG